>JAEZQV010000143.1 GCA_023441125.1 Bacillota bacterium | reverse complement strand
ATCGGCGCCAAAACGGGTTAACGTTGCCGGGGATACGATGAACGCCCGCCGCGAACGGTGGACATATTCCCCCAGCGAATTGCCCGGTTCCGCTACGGAAATTGGCCGGTGACCCCATAACAGCGCCGGTGCTATTTCATGTAATGTATGGTATTTCCCCAGGATATCCTGGACAAGCCGGGCGTTTCTGGCTGCCGGTTCTGCCAGTTCCCCGGCCAGAAAGCGGTGAATCATATTGTTCCTGCCGGCATCGGTCAGCCGCTCCCGCGGACCGGTGCCGGCAGCGGCCTGCTGCAAGAACGGCTTAAGTTGTTGCCAAATTTCACACACGCTGACCAGAATATCATTCCGGGCCATATTGAGCGCCAGCCGCACTCCCGGCTTGGTAACAACAACACCGCCGCAGCCAAACTGGTACGCCGGAAAACGTCTGACAAAGAAGCCCAGGTTATAGACATAGAGATCACCGGTTTCCCTGATTTTTATCCAGGCCTGCGGCAAGTCATGGGACCATTTTTCTTTGGCCGCCTCCCGGCTGATGCGTTTACCATTCAGTATTACCGCAATCGGCACATATTTGACAAGTTCTTTTAATTCCCGTTCAAACGTCAGCAGGTCACCGGCGCTTACAGTCTCATAAAACCGGCCTTCAATTACCAGTCCGGCCTGCTGCGGCAATCCGTCCAGCAGGTCGTAATCCAGGCCTTTATTTTTTATGTCAACATCCATGCGAAAGGTGTTGGTTGTCCATACCGTTGCACAAAAATTCCAAAGCTGCGCCCGGCCAATGCCAAACTGGCCAAACTCCCGGTCCGCCGCTTTGTGGTCAAAGCCGAATACCTCAAAGCATTGTTCAATTTCCGCGCGCGTTTGCAAGCCGCGGCCGTTATCGCTGATGACCAGTTTTTGCTGGGTTGCGGTAATATGGATTGCTGTTGCCCCGGCATCAATGCTGTTCATGACACATTCACCGACGCTTTTGGCCAGCGTGCCGGCCTGGGCTTTAATGAGCGAGTAAATCATGTCGGGTGCGACGGTAAACTTCCGGACATTTACTGTTTTGTCCATCCCTGTCTGTACCTCCCAAACCATACCATAGTATTGTAGCGGCCATTTTCTTCAACACGTTCCCTATTAAAAAAGCCATAACCTGCTCATTCAGCTAAGTTATGGGTACTTTCTCGCTATTATAAACTTTATCCTGCTGCCGGTACACGTATTTTGACAAAAAAGCAAATAGACCGACACAACGGTATCGGCCTGCTGTTCTCTATGGGTTTGTAGTCTTTAGACCTGCGCCGGGTCCGGCGCTTATGGAACCTGGGCGCTTATTCTGCCTACCGCCCCAAAGCGGCCGCAGCCAAAATTCTTGATATACACGGTGCTGCCGTCTTCATTCTGAACAGCCATACAGTCGCCAACCAGCTCCGGCACCGTCACCTTCAGCTTGTCGGCCAGCCGGCCGACAAGCCAGTTACCCGGCCGCCACCGGTTTGCCTCATACTGCTCAATAGCCATCCCGGATACGCCGATCGCTTCGGCCAGTTGCTCCCGGGTCAGTCCGCAGCGTTCGCGCAAGGCTTGGATTCGCTCGCCAAACATACAATTCCCCTTTATATTACAAATAAAAATATTGCCTTAACAACAGCCGTTTTTCTCCAGGCACCTGAGCTTTTTCTCCAGGTTCTCGGCCATAATATATATTTCCACCCGTTCACCGGTTTTAGTGCTTATGTCGCTATGACTGCTGATCACTTTGCATTCGGTAAGTTTTGCAACCAGCTCCTCCGCCTCCGTGCTGAAGGTTTCCCTGAGAATCTGCCTCATTTCCTTAACCACCTGCCGGCCTTTGTCCGTTTTGGCCAGATGGGTTTCTTCGATGGTCAACACGCCTTTAAACCGGATGAGCACCATATCCTCAATGATATAGGTCCTGGTTTCAACAGGCCCCCTGCCAACTAGGCTCCGGTGATGCTTTATAAAGGCATCACTGATGGCTGCCTCCAAAGCAGCTTTTTTCTGAAACACACAGTACCCTCCCAAAGCTTCCGTCAATGCCCAGGCACGTGATCGGAGCAAGAAAAGAAAACACGGCTTGCGCCGAGCCTATAGCGAAAGCGTAAGCCGATGGACCTTTTGTATTATATCTAAACTATACTCCCAGAAATACTAAAAAGAAAGAGGCAATAATCACAATGGCGCGCCCCAGCGCACCTTGGCACGGGAAATACCAGGAGTTATCACCATAGCTCGCAGGCTATCGCCGCCGGGCTTGTAATCTCTTAGAATTGCCACTCGTCCTGTTTGCGGTACACCATTCCCTGAAACACAGCCACCAGGTCATTGTGCTCATCGTAAATATTCACAAGATAATGCCCCAGTTTATGATTGAGCGAAACTTCCCTTGCTTCGGCCAGCAGCGTCCCGCCTGTTACAGCCTTCAGATACGAAATGCTGGCATTGACGCCCATGGCAACCCGTCCGTTGGCATTCGAAGCTACGGCAAAAGCAAAATCGGCTAAGGTAAAAATGGCGCCGCCGTGAACGGTATTGACCCCATTCAAATGGTAATTGCCGATGTCCATTTTCACCTTGGCGTACCCTTCTGCCGCCGTCAATAACTCCAGACCGGCATGTCTGGCAAACTGATCCCGGGTGGAAAAGAATTGCTGCACATTTTTCATAGCCGTTACCTCACAGTTTTAATATGTCTTACCAAGCAGGAGACTGTCCCGCTGCGGCCGTTGCCACCGGCGGAACGCTTCGCCTGGGCCAGCCGGGGCCGAACCGGCGCTGGCAGCCGGCAGCTACAGGTCCTGTGAACATATATGAATATCCGCCCGCTGCTTAAAGCCGATATGGTCCCAGAAAGCCAGGCCCCGGCTGTTATCGGCCATGACAAACAAATGGCATTTGGTTATGCCGGCGGCTTTCAGTGTGGCCAGGGAATGCTCCACCAGCCTGCGGCCGACCCCGTTTCCCTGCGCTTCGGCGCACACTGCCAGATGATAAAGAAAGCCCCGGCGGCCGTCATGCCCGCCGAGAATCGTGCCGATAATCGTCCCGCCACGGGCGGCAACGAAGCTTAGTCCCGGATTCCGGGCTAAAAAATTGGCTAAGTTTTCCCGGGAATCGGCGTCATTCAGTCCCATCCCCGGCGTCCTCTGCCACAGGGCAAATGCGGCGTCATAATCTGCCAGCGACAATGCCCGCAGTTGATATTCCAGTATAATGACCCGCCTCCTCTCCCAACCTGCTGTATTTACTTGGCTTAGGCCTGATAAACAATTTTTCCGCCGGCAATGGTGCACAACACCTTTGTTCCGGCAATATCCTCAGGCCGGGCAGTCAGAACATCCTGCGAAACCACAATGACGTCAGCCAGTTTGCCCACTTTGAGAGTACCTTTTGCATTTTCGCCGAATTCGGCGTAGGCACTGCCATAGGTATAGGCTTGCAGGCATTCGGCAACTGCAAGTTTCTGCTCTGGCACCCAGCCGTCAGGATTTCGGCCATCCTGCGTCCGGCGGGTTACCGCCGCGTAAATCCCCGGAAAAGGATTAAGCGGCACAACCGGCCAGTCGGTCCCAAAGGACAGGCTTACACCGGCAGCCGCCAGCGAACGGAAAGCGTAGGTCATCTGGCAGCGGCGGCGGCCGATACGCTGCTCGGCCCAGCAGCCGTCAGCCTGCACATGCCCTGGCTGGACCGAGGCCAGAATCCCCAGCTCAGCCATGCGGTGAATGTCCTCCGGCACCAGGTGCTGCGCATGTTCAATCCGGAACCGCCGGTCCCGCCGGCCGTTGGCTTGTATTACCGCCGCAAAAATATCCAGCAGCATATGATTGGCCTTGTCGCCGATTGCATGAATGGCAACAGGCAGTCCGGCTTTATCGGCGGCGGCAATCCGTTCCTGCATAATTCCCGCCGGCAGCATCTGATCGGCCAGCAAGCCGGCCGTGGCCGGCGCATCCTGGTAGGGTTCAAACATCAGGGCCGTACCTGAGCCGAGCGAACCGTCGACAAAGCCTTTTACTCCGCCCAAGCGCAGCCAGTCATCCCCGCGAAAACCCGCGGCAATCAGTTCCAACTGTTTTTGCCATTCAGTAATCTGGGTGCGGGCATAAATACGCAGCGTTAGCCGGCCCTGCTCTTTAAACCGGACAAAGGTTTGCCAGTCGTGCCAGTCAGTCCAGGCCGTTATGTCCTGCACGGAAGTCACGCCGACCCGGGCGGCATGCTGCATAGCCGCCGCCAATGCCTGATCATACCGCTCTGCTGACGGCGCAGGCATACACTGCTGAACCAGCCGCATGGCGTTATCTTTGAGAATCCCGCTGGGTTCACCGCTGCCAGGCTCACGCATAATGGTCCCGCCGGCGGGATCGGCAGTATTCCTGGTAATACCGGCCAGCTTAAGCGCCGCACTGTTGGCAAAGCCAATATGAAGGTCGCTGCGGGCCAGAAAGACCGGAATCCGGGCGGTGACACCATCAATCCACTCTTTGGCAGGCGCCTGGCCTCCCGGCCACTGGTCATTATTCCAGCCGCCGCCGGTAATCCAGCTGCCCGGACGCGTAGTGGCCGCACAGGCAGCGACAGCCTGGACAAACTCCGCCTGATTCTGAACCGCACGCAGATCCAAAGACAGCAGTTGCAGGCCTCCCACCAGCAGATGGGTGTGATTATCAATGAAACCCGGCATCACCATGTGCCCGCCGGCATCCACCACCCGGGTTTTGCGGCTGCTGACGGCACGAATCTGCGCGTTGTCTCCCACCGCGACGATGCTGTCGCCCTGGATAGCCAGGGCTTCGGCATAAGGCTGGTGCGCTTCTCCTGTCCAGATCCGGCCGTTTATTACAATTAAATCGGCCTGCATTGCCATACACTCCGGCCTCCTGAATCCTCTCTCTATTTGTATGGGTCGACAACCGCCTTCATAATCCGGCAGCTTTCCACATCGGCAATCGCCGCCGTGACTTCATTCAGCCCGTAATGCCGGGAGACAATCTTTTCCCAGGCAAACCGGCGGTGATGCTTGCCCATGATTTGAATGGCCCGGTAGAAATGACTGAGATCAATGCCCCAGGTGCCCTTGACCGACAGATGCTTGCGATTAAGCTGCCAGTGGGGATTGATGGTTACATCGCCATTGTCGGTATATTGACCGCACACAACATAAGTCCCGGCGTCTCTGGCCATATCCATGCCCTCACTGATGGCCTTGGGAGCACCGGTTGCCTCGATGACAACATCCGCGCCCCGGCCGTTGGTCAGTTCTTTCACTGCGGCAATCCGCTCGGTCGTTGTCGTATTCTCAATATTGATACAGCAGTCGGCGCCAAACTCCCGCGCCAGATTCAGCCGGTGTTCCGGGCCGCCGACGGCAATAACGCGAATAGCGCCGACCAGTTGCGCAAGAATAATG
Organism: Bacillota bacterium; assembly: GCA_023441125.1. Next base: position 1,062 of record JAEZQV010000143.1, on the reverse strand, counting down.
GCATTTAAGCCAACCGGGCCGCTGCCCTGGACAACCACGGTATCACCCAGCCGAATGCCGGCCTGTTCAACGGCATGATAGGCCGTCGGCAAACCGCAGCCGCCGCCGATAAAAGCCTCCGGCGCAATACCTGCCGGCAGTTTGACAATTTTCACGCCCGGCTTGAGATAGATTCTGGTGCTCCAGCCGCCTAAAATACCGTCCTGCAGCCCGTAGGTTATGCCGTATACCTTGCGGTTCGGACAGCGGGTCGAGGCTTTGGCTACCAGGCAGAACCAGCAGTTATGGCAGGTTTCATGGACATCCAGGAAGGTTACCAAATCACCGGTTTTTAGCACTTCGCCCTCCACATCCCGGATAATCCCGTTCATTTCGCCGATACGGCCGACATTGATATGGCCGGGAATAATGGGATACGGCACACCGGCCAGCCGGCCGTGATACAAATGCACGTCCGTACCGCACACCTCGCTGTAAATCGTTTCCAGCCAGGCGGCGCCCGGTTCCAAATCCGGCCGGGGAAATTCCCGCACCGTTAACGGCATAAGTGGTTTTTCCAAGATAGCTGCGCGTATCATATGATCGCCTCCCGCAATTTTTCTATGTAACATTCGCCCTTGGCCGGCTTATTCCTGTAATTGCCAGTATATTTTATATTCATTAAACTTCCTGGCCCGCCGGCTGACTGCCGCTTCGCGGTTTGCGCGCCGCCCAGATGCCGCCGCTGACAATCAGGAGGCCGCCGATAATATGCTGCAGGCCAACAGGTTCACCCAGGAACAAAAACCCCAGCACAGCCCCGTAAAGCGGCAGCGTATTATAGAAAACCATGGGGCCGCTCGCCCCCAGCCGGCTCACACCGGCATTCCAGGCATAAAAGCCAAGCGCCGCCGGCACGGCGCCCAAATATACGGTCAGCATAATCAGACGGCCGGTGAGCTGCACCGGCATATGCCGCAGTTCACCGGCAGCCAGCAGGATCAACGCCGGCAACCCGATAAAGATGGATAACGCGGTCGCCGAAATAGAGGAACGCCGCCGCATCACCCGGCTGCTGATGAC
>JAEZQV010000034.1 GCA_023441125.1 Bacillota bacterium | reverse complement strand
GCGCAATATTGATATTGACCTTTTGGTTTATCATGACATTGAGATGAAGGATGCGGTCCTCGAGTTACCCCATCCCCGCATGGCGGAAAGAAAATTTGTGTTAATTCCCTTGGCGGAAATAGCCGCTAACGCTCCCCTGTATCAGGGCAAAACAGTCAAGGAGTTATTGGCCGCTACCATGGATGACAGTAATGTCAGTACTTACGGAACATTAGAAGTTGCAAGGCAGGGGACGGTAATTGGCTAGCAACAGCGTACTGTTTATCAGTGCCCCGATTGGTTCCGGACATATCAGAGCGGCACAGGCGGTCGGTCATTTACTTAAAATAACCAAGCCTGACTGCCGGATCGAACTATGCAATGTATTTGATTTTTTTCATCCGGTTCTTGGCCAAACTATTCTAAAAACTTATTTAAAGGCACTGAATCTTTTTCCCCAGGCTTACGGTTCTGTGTACAGCTGGGGCAATGAGAGCCGTTTGGCTTTAGCGGGCAGAGAAGTAATCAGTCAGCTTCTTGCCAGGCGTATGGTTAACTATATCAATAGTTTTCAACCTTCCGTTGTCGTATGTACGCATGCCACTCCGGCCGGACTCATCGCCTGGTGCAAGCAAAAAGGCCTGCTTACCGTACCGGCGGCGGCAGTGATTACTGATTTTGTTGTCCACCGGTTGTGGGTCTATCCGGAATTGGAACATTATTTTGTGGCGCATGATGGCATGGCTGAATACTTAGGTAAGTGTGGAATTGCCCGTGAGGCCGTGACCGTGACAGGTATTCCGGTAGGACAGGTTTTCAGCCGGGCCGGCAACCGGGAACAAATACTCAAACAGCTTAAGCTGGATTGCGGTAAACGCACCATCCTGCTGATGGGCGGCGGGGCCGGGCTTCTGCCGATGGAGGAAATCCTAACCGCCTGCCGGCAAATTGACCGACCTATGCAATTTATTGCTGTTGCCGGTAACAATCAGCAGCTTTATCACAAGCTGGCCCGCTTGGCAGCCGGAGCCGGGCATGCGGTCCGAGTACTGGGCTATACCGATACTATCCACGAGTTAATGAGTGCTGCCGATCTGCTGATATCCAAGCCGGGGGGGATGAGCACGGCGGAAGCCTTGGCGCTGGGCGTGCCGCTCATCATTTACCGCCCCATTCCTGGCCAGGAGGAAGCCAATACACAATTTTTACTGGCAAACCGTGCGGCAGTAAGAGCAGATTCGCTGTCTGACATAATAACTATTTTAGAGAGTTTGTTTTTGGCAGCAGGGGATGAACTTACTAATTTGCGGCTGCGGGCCGCCGGCCTAGGCCGCCCCAAGGCGGCTAACGCTATAGCTGATTTTTTGATTACTAACTATTTTTATTAGTTAAAAACTAAAATATTGTAAAAAATATTAAATTTGGGACTTCTGCCTCTTGACCTTTTCAATTTATCCCAGTTATAATTGCTAGTATTATGATTTACCAAGTACTTACTATATGCTATTGGCGTTTCAATGCTAGCTAAATGTGGAGGAACTGACATGGAAGAGTTCTACTTGGCTGCTTTACAAATGGTGCCAGGTATCGGCAGTTCACGCATGAAGGCCTTGGTTGATTATTTTGGTAGCGCCCGGCAGGCTTGGTTGGCTGACCAGGGCGATTTATTTTTATCCAAGTGCCTTGATAACACAGTTTGTAATAATTTACTTGCTAAGCGGGACAAGATAGATATACATAAACTTGCTGAATCATTGCTGAAGAAGCGAATCGCGTTGTGCACGCTGACGGAAAATACCTACCCAGCCTTATTGCGGAATACTTTTAATCCCCCCTATGTATTGTATTATCGGGGAACCCTGCCGGCCAGTGACAAGCTAATTGCCATTGTCGGTTCGCGCCAGGCAACCGCTTACGGCAAAAATGCCGCCGCCATGCTGGCAGCGGCGTTGGCTGGCGCCGGGATAGGTATTGTCAGCGGCGCTGCCAGGGGAATTGATACCGCCGCGCATCAGGGGGCTATCGAGCAGGGATATACAATTGCCGTGCTCGGCTCGGGCGTAGATGTTGCCTATCCGCCGGAAAATGCCAAACTTCTGGCCCGTATTGCCGAGACTGGCGCCGTCCTGTCGGAATATGCTCCCGGTACCATGGCTCACCCTGCACAGTTTCCAGCCCGCAACCGCATCATTAATGGTTTGGCTCGCGGCGTTATTGTCGTTGAGGCCGCTGCAAGGAGCGGCGCCTTGATAACCGCAGATTTCGCCTTAGAAGAAGGCCGGGATGTATTTGCCGTACCCGGCGGTATCTTTGCCGCCGGCAGCAAAGGCGCAAACCGTCTTATCAAGCAGGGGGCCAAGCTGGTGGATAGTGCAGTTGATGTTTTGGAAGAATATGGCTGGGATGTCAGGCCCGGCGCTGGGACGGCACCGGAAGTTTCCGCCGAAGAGCAGGCGGTTTATAATCTGTTGAATTACACTGAACCAATTGGGATTGAAGATATTGTGATAAAATTGAATGTACTGCCGGCAACAGCTGCATATATATTATTGCAACTTTCATTACGGGGTTTGACGGTCGAGCATAGTGCCGGGCATTATACTCGGGCCGCTAGGGAGGGAATCGAGTGAATAAAGCTCTAGTTGTGGTAGAATCCCCGGCCAAAGCCAAAACAATCGAAAAATTTCTTGGGAAAAACTACACGGTTAAAGCTTCGATGGGACATTTACGCGACTTGCCTAAAAGTCAGTTTGGTGTTGACATTGAGAATAATTTTGCACCTAAGTACATCAATATCCGGGGAAAAGGCGATTTGATCAAGAGTCTGAAAGAAGCGGCGAAAAGTGCGGATACTGTGTATTTAGCGACAGACCCTGACCGTGAAGGGGAAGCTATTGCCTGGCATCTGGCACATATCCTCAATATCCCGGAGCGTTCTACCTGCCGCATTGAGTTTAATGAAATTACCAAACCTGCCATTCAGCAGGCTGTCAAAAAGCCGCGCCCCATTAATTTGCCACGGGTTTATGCCCAGCAAACCAGACGGATACTTGACCGGATTGTAGGCTATAAGCTTAGTCCGCTTTTATGGCGAAAAGTGCGCAAAGGGCTTAGTGCGGGCCGCGTCCAGTCGGTAGCTGTCCGGCTAATTTGTGACCGGGAAAAGGAAATTCAGGCTTTTGTGCCGGAAGAATACTGGACCATTACTGCCAAGTTAAAGGAAAAAAGTAACGCAAAAGCATTTGAGGCCGAAGTAGTCGCTGTTGACGGTGAGAAGCTGTCTGTCGGCAATGAAGCACAGGCTGATTCCATCGTTAATGAACTGCACAAAGCCAACTATGTAGTCAGTGATGTAAAGAAGCGGGAAAGAAAGCGCAATCCTTATCCGCCCTTTATCACCAGCAGCCTGCAGCAGGAAGCTGCCCGCAAACTGGGCTTTACGTCCCGCAAGACCATGATGGTTGCGCAGCAGCTTTACGAAGGACTGGATATTGGCCGGGCCGGGCAGGTTGGTCTGATTACTTATATGCGTACCGACTCAACCCGGGTAGCGGAAACGGCGCAACAGGAGGCCAGAAGTTTTATTGAAAAGAAGCTGGGGTCAGCCTATTTGCCCACGAAAGCGCCGGTCTATGCCAATAAAAAATCCCAGGATGCGCATGAGGCTATTCGGCCAACCACGCTTGATTTGCCGCCTGATACCATCAGTACAGGGTTGAATAAGGATCAGCTAAAGCTTTATACGCTTATCTGGGAACGGTTTATTGCCAGTCAGATGACACCGGCCGTTTATGATACGCTTACTGTCGAGATCACAGCCGGGCGTTATAAACTGAAAGCCACTGGCTCGCAGTTGAAATTCCCCGGGTTTTTAGCAGCTTTTAGCGGTGCTATCGGCAAAGGCAAGGAATTGGAGCAAAATCCCGACAGTGATCTGGACCGGGATACCACTTTGCCGGAATTGAAAACCGGTCAGGTACTGCAATTGTCGAGAATCGATCCGGCCCAGCACTTTACTGAACCGCCGCCCCGCTATACCGAGGCATCGCTGGTTAAAGTTCTGGAAGAAAAGGGAATAGGCCGGCCCAGTACCTATGCGCCGACCATTGAAACCATTGTCGAGCGGGGCTATGTAGAGCGTATTGATAAAAAATTTCATCCTACTGAACTGGGCTTTGTCGTACTTGATCTTTTAAAGCAATATTTTGACCGGATTATCGATGTTGAGTTTACCGCCGCAATGGAAGACCAACTGGATAATATTGCCGAAGGCGATGCGTCCTGGCTGGGTGTTTTAGAACAATTCTATGATCCCTTTGCCAAGGAGCTGAGTTTTGCCGAAGAGGCGATCGGTCATGTTGAACTGCCGGTAGAAGTGTCGGACATTCCTTGTGAGAACTGTGGCCGGCTGATGGTAATAAAACAGGGACGTTACGGTAATTTTCTGGCCTGTCCCGGTTTTCCCGCCTGCCGCAATACGAAACCGATTTTAAAGGATATCGGTGTCAAATGTCCCAAGTGCGGCGGGGCTATTGTTGAACGGCACACCAAACGGCGTAAAGTCTTTTACGGCTGCCAGCACTATCCGGAATGCGATTTTAACAGCTGGGATATGCCGCTAAAGGAACAATGTCAGGTATGTGGCGCCTACATGATCCGGCATAAATATAAGAATGGCGGCTTTGTCAACATATGCAGCAATGAGGCGTGTTCATCCCGAAAAACGCCGGAAAACAAGGAAGCAAGCAACAAGGCAGAAGGCCAAGAAAAAAAAGTAACTGTTAAAAAGACTTCTGCAACCCGGAGGAAAAAAAGTGGCTAATGTTACTGTACTAGGTGCCGGTCTGGCCGGCAGTGAAGCTGCCTGGCAACTGGCTGAAGCCGGTATTGATGTAAGTCTGTATGAAATGCGTCCCCAAGTCATGACACCCGCTCACCAGTCGGGCTTGTTCGCCGAACTGGTATGCAGTAACTCACTCCGGGCAGCGGCTGTTGAGAATGCCGTGGGTCTTCTCAAGGAAGAGATGCGCAAGCTCAATTCGCTGATTATGAAAGCCGCCGACGCCAACGCCGTACCGGCCGGCGGGGCCCTGGCCGTTGACCGTACTAATTTTAGCCGGATGATAACCGAGACGTTAAAACAACATCCGCGCATCACCGTTATTGCCGCCGAAATTACTGACATACCGGCTTGCCGGCCGCTGATAATTGCTACCGGTCCACTTACCTCGCCGGCGTTATCGCAAGCTATTGGCACGCTTACCGGTACTGAATATCTGTATTTTTATGATGCGGCTGCACCGATTGTCACGGCCGACTCACTGAACATGAATATAATTTATCGGGCTTCCCGCTATGGTAAGGGCGATGATGATTATCTCAACTGCCCGATGACCCAGGCACAGTATGAACAGTTCTGGCATGAACTCACCCGGGCAGAAGCAGCGCCGGTAAAAGAATTTGAAAATATAGTTGTGTTTGAAGGCTGTATGCCAATAGAAACCATGGCGGCCAGAGGGCTTGACACCATGCGCTTTGGTCCAATGAAGCCCGTTGGCCTGCGGCACCCGGTAACGGGAGAAATGCCGCATGCGGTTGTCCAGCTTCGCCAGGACAACAGTGCGGCAACACTCTATAATATTGTCGGCTTTCAGACTCATCTTACCTGGCCGGAGCAGCAACGCGTGTTTAAAATGATTCCCGGCCTGGAAAATGCAGAATTTGTCCGCTTTGGGGTAATGCACCGGAATACGTTCATTAACTCGCCGCAAACGCTGCTGCCGACACTGCAGCTGAAACAGAACCGGCAAATATTATTTGCCGGACAGATAACCGGGGTTGAGGGCTATGTTGAATCGGCGGCCAGCGGCCTGGTTGCCGGTATGAATGCCGCCAGGGTTATACAAGGCCTTGATCCTCTGGTTTTTCCGGCGGAAACGGCGCATGGAGCCCTGTGCCGGTATATTACGCAAGCCGATCCGGCGCACTTTCAACCGATGAATATTAATTTTGGCCTGTTGCCGCCCCTGGGAAGAAAGATCAGAGATAAGAAACTTAAAAACAGAACCATAGCTGACCGGGCTTTAGCGGCACTGGAACAATTTATTTGAATAATATGACAATATTGTTGCGGAATTTTCTGAGGTGTGATAGTATTATAGTAATTTCCGCAAACCCAAGGCTTGAGTTATTTTGCCGGAGAGAATGGATAGCATGTCGGATAATATATTGTTGAACCAGACCGATACATTGGTAGATCAATTCATGTTCTATTTAAAACTTGAGAAAAATGCCTCCCAGCACACCCTTCACAGTTACCAACGGGATATTTTGCAGTTTATGGAGTTTGTGTCCAGTCAAGGTGGCAAGGCGGTATTGCTGAGTGATATTACACCGCTTGTAATCCGTAGTTATCTGGCTTCTCTAAAATCGCAGCAGTATGCCAAGGCGACCATTATGCGACGTATTGCGGCGCTTAGGTCGTTTTTCCGGTTTTTATGCCGGGAAAGCATTTTAACAGACAATCCGTGCAAGGCTGTCAGAACACCAAAGTTGGATAAAAAATTACCGGTATTTCTTGATACGAATGAAATCAATGAATTAATTGTTTTGCCCGATGACAGGCCGCTGGGGGTCCGGGACCAGGCTGTGCTGGAATTATTGTATGCCACAGGCGTGCGTGTGAGCGAACTTGTTGGGATTACTCTTCCGGACATCGATTTTGAAGGGCGCACGCTTATTGTTTCCGGTAAAGGCGCTAAACAGCGAATTGTGCTAATGGGCCAGAAGGCAGCCGCCATTTTGCAAAACTACTTGCAGACCGCCCGGCCGGTATTGTGTGCAACTCCCGGTGAATATGGGCGGCAAACCGGAAAAATGCATACCTATCTATTTGTAAATAATCGGGGCGGGCCGCTAACCGACCGGAGTGTGCGCCGAGTTGTTGATAAGTATGTGGAGGCGATGGCTCTGAAAAAAAATGTCAGTCCCCATACGATTCGCCATACCTTTGCGACTCATTTGCTAGACAATGGTGCTGATCTGAGGTCGGTACAGGAACTGTTAGGCCACGTTAATCTGTCGACTACTCAACTCTATACCCATGTAACTACCGAGAGACTCAAAGCCAGCTACAAAAAATCTCATCCGCGTGCATAAGTTTCCTTGGAGGTGATATCATGTTTCATGCTACTACGATTGTTGCTGTTCGCCATCAGGGAGAGACTGCCATTGCTGGTGACGGACAGGTCACTTTTGGTCAAAATACAGTGATGAAACACAATGCAAAAAAGGTCCGTCGCCTTTATCACGGCAAAGTACTGGCAGGATTCGCCGGTTCTGTGGCGGATGCGTTTACTTTATTTGCAAAGTTTGAGGGAAAACTGGAGGAGTTTAACGGCAATATGATGCGAGCGGCTGTTGAGCTGGCCAAAGAATGGCGGCTGGATAGAGTGTTGCGCAGACTGGAAGCGCTGCTCATTGTTATTGATGCCGAGCACCTTCTCATTATATCCGGTAACGGCGAGGTAATTGAACCTGATGATGGTGTTACCGCTATTGGCTCAGGCGGACCTTATGCATTGGCTGCTGCCAGGGCGCTAGTGCAGCACTCGGCTCTGAATGCTGCCGATATTGCCCGTACGGCACTGGAGATTGCAGCCGATATTTGTGTCTATACTAATAACCACATTACTGTGGAAGAGTTATAGAATAAGGGGGGATGTTTTTGCTAGAACTAACACCAAGAGAAATTGTCACTGAACTGGATAAATACATAATAGGTCAGCAGCAGGCAAAAAAATCCGTGGCTGTGGCCCTGAGAAACCGTTGGCGGAGCAAGCGGTTGCCGGCCGATCTTAAGGAAGAAATTATCCCGAAAAATATTTTGATGATTGGTCCTACCGGGGTTGGCAAAACTGAGATTGCCCGGCGTTTGGCCAAACTTGTCAATGCTCCGTTTGTTAAAGTGGAAGCAACCAAATTTACCGAGATAGGCTATGTCGGCCGCGATGTTGAATCTATGGTCCGTGATTTGGTAGAAACATCAATCAGAATGGTGAAACAGCAAAAAATGCTTGAGGTCAACGACAAAGCCAGAGAATTAGCTGATGAACGAATCCTTGACCATTTTGTTCCTCCCGCCAAGAAGGAGGGTTCCCGTAACCCTTTTGAAATGCTGTTTTCCGGCGGCTTGGGCACAAACCAGGAAAAGCCGCCGGAGCCTGAAGAGCAGCCGGTAGCCAGCACTGGCCGTGAATGGTGGCGCAAGCGTCTTAACAGCGGTGAACTGGAGGAAGAATTGCTGGAAATCACGGTAGAAGACAGCGGTCAGCCGGTTATGGGCATGTTTGCCGGTACGGGCATTGAAGAAATGGGCATGAATATACAAGACATGCTTGGCAGCCTGATGCCGAAGAAACAGAAGAAGCGTAAGGTCACAGTAGCTAATGCCCGTAAAATATACATTCAGGAAGAAGCACAAAAGCTGATCGATATGGATGAGGTTACGGCCGATGCCATTAAACTTGCGGAAAACTACGGGATAATCTTTCTGGATGAAATTGATAAGATTGCTGGCCGGGGCCACAGTTCCGGGCCTGATGTTTCCCGGGAAGGCGTACAGCGCGATATCCTGCCGATTGTGGAAGGCTCTACCATTGTTACCAAATACGGCTCGGTAAAAACCGACCATGTTTTATTCATTGCTGCCGGTGCTTTTCATGTTTCCAAGCCCTCAGACCTGATTCCCGAGTTACAGGGACGTTTTCCAATTCGAGTTGAATTGACCAATTTATCGAAGGAAGATTTTCGCCAAATACTCACTGAGCCGGCTAACGCGCTTATCAAACAGTATATTAGTTTGCTGGAAACAGAAGATATACAGATAGTATTTACTGAGGATGCGATCGATGAGCTGGCTGACATCGCCTGCAGAGTAAACATTCAAACAGAAAATATCGGTGCTCGCCGTTTGCATACAATCCTGGAAAAGCTTCTGGAAGACTTGGCTTTTGATGCTCCCGATGTCCCGGCAAAGCAGGTAACCATTAATCGTGAGTACGTCAAATCAAAGCTGGATCATATTGTTGTCAATCAGGATCTGAGCCATTACATTTTATAGTTTATTTGTTTTACATTATGAAAGGTGGGAAATATTATGTCATCATTATTAGAGCGCACTCGCGAAATCAACAAGCTGCTGCAAAAGTCTGAAAACGTCGAATACGGCGAAGTTTCATCGGTCTTAAGCAGCGTTATGGCTGCAAACGTCTATATTGTCAGTAAAGACGGTACTGTATTGGGCTATGCTTTGCTTGATGATTTCGAATGTGACCTAATGCGGGATAAAGTACTTAAAATGGGGAAATTTCCTGAACGTTATGTCCAATGGCTGGGAAAAATTGACCAGACCTCTCCGAATCTCCGGCTGGAAGGCGGGCTTTGTACCTTTAGTGAAGGAATCACGTGCCTGTTTAATGATAAGTTTACCAGCATTGTACCCATTCATGGCGTTGGTGAACGAATTGGAACCCTGATTGTGGCGAAATTCAGCACGGAATTCGTCGATGATGATTTAATACTGGCTGAATATGGGGCAACTGTTGTCGGCATGGAAATGCTTAGAGACCGCAGTGAGAAAATTGAGGAAGAAGCCAGAAAAAAAGCCACTGTGCAAGTGGCTTTGGGTACCTTGTCTTATTCCGAGTTGGAAGCGGTTATGCATATCCTGAGTGAACTGGAAGGCAACGAAGGATTACTGGTTGCCAGTAAAATTGCCGACCGTGTCGGCATTACCCGTTCGGTCATAGTAAATGCGTTGCGTAAGTTTGAAAGCGCCGGGGTGATTGAATCCAAATCACTGGGGATGAAAGGTACTTATATCAAAGTACTCAATGAACGATTATTGGAAGAACTGAAAAAACTGAAGAAGTAAAAAGTGCATAATTATCCAGCTGTTTTCCAGACAGCTGGATTTTTTTATTCATCAAATCTTAACCTTTTTCAAATAGATATTTTAAAGGATTTTCGCTCATTTTGTAGAACTATGCATAAGGTTACATATCTAAGTCAGCTGAATTTGTAAGCATTACCAGGAGAGTATGGGAGGGTCTTCGCGTGCTTAACTCAATTTTAAATTCAACTCAGGTATCCATACTGGAAAAAGCGTTGAGTGCAGCCTCGCTTCGTCATAAAGTGATCAGCAATAATATTGCCAATGTAAATACACCTAAATTTAAAAAGAGTGAAGTGAGTTTTGAGGATCAACTGGCAGCCGCGATGGATGCTCAGTCAACCTCAACGCCAATAGCCAGAACACATGAACGTCACTTGCCGACAAAATCCACCGGGATCAATGTTGAGCCGACTATAAATGTAGTTAATACAACTTCTTTTCGCAGTGATGGCAGCAACGTAGACATTGACACGGAAATGGCCGGACTGGCCAAAAATTCTATTTACTACGATGCGGTTGCCCAGCAGATCAGTAAATATTTTTCCAATCTTAAGTCGGTAATTAGCGGAGGGAGAAGTTAATTATGGGATTGTTTCGGGCCATTGATGCCGCCGCATCGGGGATGACGGCCGAGCGGCTGCGGATGGATGTTATCTCGAATAATATAGCCAATGCCAATACTACCCGGACAGCTGAGGGCGGCCCTTACCGCCGGCAGCTGGTGGTTTTTGAACCGCGTTCTGAACAAAACACTTTCAGCCAAATGTTGTCCCGGCAAATGGAGACAGGCGATGGTGTAAGAGTTACCGGCATTATTAAAGATAATGCCCCGCTTAAGCTTATGTATGATCCAAACCATCCGGATGCTAACCGGGATGGCTATGTGGAAATGCCAAATGTGAACATTGTCAGCGAAATGGTTGATATGATTACTGCTTCTCGAGCTTATGAGGCTAATGTAACGGCTGTTAATGCAGCCAAAAGCATGGCCATGAAAGCTTTAGACATCGGAAAGTAGGCGATAGAAAATGCGGATTGAAGCATTAAAATTAATGCCGGTCAAAGGAACCCTGGCGGAAACGCCGATAGTGGATAAGCCCCAGCAACCGGAAAAATCTTTCGGTGAATTTTTGCAAGATGCATTAAATAATGTTAATAACCTACAAAACGAATCCAAACAGGCATCATTAAACATGGCAGCCGGTAAGGTCGAAGATATAGCGGAAGTTACAATCGCCTCGGAAAAAGCTGCAATCGCCTTGCAGCTTACCATGCAGGTGCGCAATAAGGTTGTCGACGCCTATCAGGAAGTTATGAGGATGCAGGTTTGATGCTTGGCCCGCAAGGGTTCGGCAGCATGGCCGCTCCGGCCGGGCTGTACATTCGTGAGTAAGTTGTTGACCAGATACTTTTCCGTAACTGAAAGGGTGGAGACATGGCTGACCTGAAAGAACAGTCTCTGCGCCTTTGGCAGAATATGAGTAATAAACACAAGTACATTATTATCGGTACAGCTGCATTTATATTTATTGCTATTCTTGCATGGAGCTACTGGTGGGGGAGCCGCCCTGATAATGTACCGCTGTTTACTGCCCTTGAAGCTGAAGACGCAGGTAAGGTTACTGCAAAATTGAAAGAAATGAAGGTTCCCTATGATGTGCAAACTGGCAGTAACGGTACTGTCATTTTAGTTCCGTCGAAAGACGTGCACAAACTTAGATTGGATTTAGCCAGTCAGGGTTTGCCGCGGGGCAATAAAGGCTTTGAGCTTTTTGAACAAAATAAGTTTGGTACGACTGAGTTTCAAAATAAAGTGCAACTGTTGCAGGCCATTCAGGGCGAACTTACCCGGACTATTGAGCAGATGGCCGAGGTGGAAAAGGCCAGGGTACATATTGTTATGTCGGAAGACAGTCTTTACAAAAAGACTGAGAAGCCAGCCACTGCTTCTATTATGTTAAAACTCAGACCGCAGGCAGAATTGACACAACAACAGGTGAAAGGCATTGTTAATCTGGTAGCGCACAGTGTACAGGGCTTAAAACCTGAAAATATTACCGTTGTTGATAGCCTTGCCCGTGTTTTGAATGACCAGTCTGAGGCGCCGCCGATGGCCGGCGCTACCACTCTCACCCAATTCGAAATGACCAAAAAAGTGCAGGAAGACCTGCAAAAAAATGTGCAGTCCCTGCTGGATCAGACCTTGGGAATTGGCAAGGCCGCGGCCAGAGTCAACGTTGAGCTTAATTTTGACCAGCGTACCTTGGACCGTCAGACCTTCGAGCCGGTTGTTGATGATAAAGGAATTATTCGCAGCTCACAGGAGACCAGCGAAAACTACCAGGGAAATTCGGCTGCCGGACCAGGCGGTGTTCCCGGAACAACCTCCAATATCCCCGGATATGTAACCAGCAATAATAATACGCAATCCAATTATGAGAAAAAAGAAGCAATCCGCAATTACGAAATTAATGAGACTAAGGAAAAAGTAGTGAGCACGCCGGGGTCTATCAGGCGCCTTACGGTCGCAGTGCTGGTGGATTCCTCCATACCGAGAGCGCAGCAGGATGGTCTTACTAGAACAGTAGCTTCCGCGATTGGCATTAATCCAACCCGGGGGGATACGATCGCCGTTGAAGCCATTCAATTCAATACAGAACTTGCCGACAAACAGCGGCAGGAAGAAGAGGCGTATGCCAGACAACAACAACAGTTGTTATGGCTGAAAATAGGACTGGTTGTTGCTGCTATTTTAGCCGGACTCTATTATTTCTACAGGCGTTATGCCCGTCGCCGCGAAGAAGAAGAACTTGCAGCTGCTCTTGCCCTTGAACCGCAATCGTTAGTGGACGCTACGGCTGAAGCGGAACAGGAAGAGTTAAGCACTCAGGATAAAGAACGGTCAGACCAACGGGAAACAGTCGAGAAGTTTGCCAAATCACGTCCCGAAGATGTCGCACAAATCTTGAAAGTTTGGTTAGAGGAAGAATGACAGGAGGTGCAGGGCCATATACCAGTCAAATGAATT
>JAEZQV010000094.1 GCA_023441125.1 Bacillota bacterium | reverse complement strand
GGTATTTAGTGGCTGCGTCAACCCCGATTGGTGTAACTTCCGTTATCTGGACTGCGTTGGCCGGCGGCAGCGTGTAGGTCGCTTTAGTAGCAGTTACGCTCGACACACTCGTTGTCCCTGTAATGCTGCCTTTTTTCTTTAAATTAGTGATCGGCCAGGCGCTGCAGATTGATTATGCGCAAATGATGTTTCAATTGCTGGTTATGATTACCATACCCAGCATTGTCGGCATGGTAATTCATGATTATGGCCGCAAGAATATCCTGCCGCCCTCACTAAAAATAACAGGTAACTTCATTGCCAAAGCAGCATTTTTTATTGTTATTTTTATCAATTCCGCCTTGGTAGGGCCTGATATTGCCTGGGATTTATCCACTTTGAAAATAGTTCTGGTAACCATGATCTTGGTAGCAGCAGGTTATGCGCTGGGCTATCTTGGCTCTTTTATCTGCAAAAAGCGTTCGCAAGAAGTTGCTCTGGCCATGATTTATTGCGTCGGTTTACGAAATGCCAGTTTTGGTGTAGTGCTGGCCCTGACGTTCTTTCCCCATGCGGTCGCTATCCCGGTTACTATGACCATGTTATATCAGCAGCCTTTTGCCGCCATCATTCCGCATCTGTTCCAACAGGCCAATAAAGCCGCAACGTAACACGGTTAGCCGGCGCGTGTATCCCCATCCATATGATAAAAGAAGAGTCAGGCGAGCCTGACTCTTCTTTGTGTAAAGCCGTGTATAGTTACAATGCAGTCTGAGGACGGTAGATGATAGCCGATTCAGCCGGAGTCTGGTTGATATTGAAAGCCGCCTCCATAATCCTTTTGGCAATAGGCACCGCAGACGAGGCCCCAAAACCGCCCTGTTCCACAACGATAGCTACCGCAATCCGCGGGTCTTCGTAAGGACCGTAGCCTACAAACCAGCCATGATCCTGGCCGTGAGAGTTTTCCGCCGTTCCCGTCTTACCGGCAATGGCCACCGGAAAATCGCCAAAGGCCTCCGCTGCCGTACCCCCTTCTTGCGCAACATCCCGCAAGGATTCACGGATAAGGTTCAGGGTGGCGGCAGAAATGGTAACCTGCCCCGTCTCTTCCGGGGCAAATGTTTTGATTACTTCCCCATGCGGATCAGTAATCTTGCTGACTAACTGAGGTTTATACCGGTGACCGCCGTTGGCTATTTCGCTGATCACCATCGCCATTTGCAGCGGCGTGGCCAATTGAAACCCCTGGCCGATAGCCGCGTCAAAGGTTTCTGATAAATACCACTCTTCGTTATATACTTTTTCTTTATAGCGCCGGTTGGCCACCAGAGCGTCTGATTCGCCTTCCAGATTTATGCCGGTAACCGCGCCCAGACCGAACATTCGGGCGTATTTCTCCAAATTATCAATTCCCAGGCGATTGCCCATTTCATAGAAATAGACATTGTCGGATTTAGACAATGCTTCGCGAAAATTAATCCAGCCCAGGGCTTCGCCGGAAGCATTGCCTTTGGGAATAATCCAGTGTTTACCGGTATCTAGAATTTTTTCTTCCGGCGTAACTTTTCCCAGTTCCAACGCGGCTATCCCGGTAATAATTTTAAAAGTTGAACCCGGCGGATATTCCCCGGAAATAGCTTTATTATCCATGGGATGATAGGGGTTCTCGTTAAGAGCCTGCCAATCCTTGGCGGAAATCCCGCCATTAAACAGGTTGGGATTAAAGGTTGGCCGGCTCACCATCGCTAATACCTCACCGGTTTTGGGATTCAAAACAACAGCCGCCGCCGCTTTGGCTTTGGTAAATTCGGTTTTGGTCTGTAAGTAGGCAAGCTGCTCATCAATAGCAGCCTCAGCCGCTTTTTGCACCCGTTGGTCAATGGTCAAAATTAAGTTATTCCCCGGCACAGGGTCTTTTTTGCCAATGACTTGCACCGGCCGGCCGTTAACGTCAACCTCGACCTGGTTGCCGCCGTCTGTACCGCGAATTTCCTTGTCATAAACATCTTCCAGGCCAAACTTGCCGACAATGTCGCCGGCCTTATATCCTTCGGTTTTGCGTTTTTCCAGTTCAACATCATTTATCTCGCCCACATAGCCAAAAATATGAGCAGCCAATTCGTTATTCACGTAGTTTCGCAAGGGTTGTATTTCAATAACCACCCCGGGCAATTCGGAACGGCGCTCTTCAATTTTGGTGACAATATCAGGACCGACATCGGTCTTGATCCGTACTGGTTCAAATGACCCGCTATGCTGGGATAGTTTGCCTTTAATATCCGCCGCATTCACATTGAGAATACCGGCGAGCTTACTGATAACTTCGTCCGGGACAGGCCCGCTTATCGGTAACAAGGAGACAGTAAAACCCGGCCGATTCGATACCATGGCCACGCCATTGCGATCATAGAATATGCCCCGGGGGGCCATGATGGGAATCAGCCTGATGCGGTTGCCGTCGGCCAGCCGGCCGTAATATTGACCTTGCGCCATTTGCAAATAGCCAAGACGGCTTACTAAAGTCAGGAAAATAAAAATAATGATCAGACCCAGAATTTCAAGTCTGCCAGTGAACCGCTTAGTAAGCATCGACAACCTCCTTTCCAATAGCCGGTATTAAAATTGGCTGCGGTTGCCAAAAGTAATCCGGTAGATCAGTCTATGGACGGGAATGCAAAACAGCAAATTGTACCCCAACGTAGGTAACAACTGCTTTTGCAGCATAGCTACAAACTCCATCTTATAACCTAACAGAAAAAGCAGCGCCTGCGTAACTGCGCTGTTCAATAGCGTTGCAATACTAATCGCGAGTACCGGCAATACGATACTCTCTTTAAATACCTTACGCTCGGCTAAGCCGGCAATATAGCCAATAGCCATTTTGGACAACGTATTTAACCCAAAAACATTGCCGGAAGCAAAATCCTGCATGACCCCGGCAAAAAAGCCGATGCCGCTGGCCTGTTCCCGTCCGGCCAGCAGCCCGCAGGCTACGACAATGGTCAGGATTATGTCGGGCTTGCTGCCGCCGGTAAAAATAAGCGGCAGCAGTACAGCCTGGGCAGCAATGGTAATAATAAGCAGCCCGGCCCAGACAAAAATTACTTTCATCGCACGGCCCCTTTCGTCTGGCCCGGTTGGCCCGGCTGGGCCGGCACCGGCGCGGTCTGGGCAGCCGGCGGCGGCACTGGTATAGGTTCACGGGAACGGACAATAACCAACACTTCTTCTAGTCTATCAAAATCTACTGCCGGCTTCAAGACGGCATATTTTAACAATCCGCCTTCCTCATTTACCACATCGACAACTTCACCTACCAGAAGTCCTTTGGGATAAATACCGCCGAATCCGGAAGTAATAATTTTATCACTTTTAATGATGTCGGCATCACGCGCAATATTAACCATGCGCGGCGTCAGCGGATTAGAGCTGCTGCCTTCCACAATGCCGGCAACCCGCGACTCCGGCCGCTGCACTAAACAGCCGACGGCACTGCGCGGGTCTAACACAAGTTGTACTTTGGCCGAATTATTATAAACAGTTGTCACGCTGCCAACAAGTCCCTGCGCGGTGACTACCGCCATGTCTTTGGCAATCCCATCGGCAGCACCACGGTTAATTATTATTATGCTGGTCCATGTTCCAGGGTCGCGGGCGATTACTTGCGCAGTGACAAAATCAAACTGCGGGGCCCCTTTTTTATAGTCGAGCATCGCCCGCAGCCG
>JAEZQV010000051.1 GCA_023441125.1 Bacillota bacterium | reverse complement strand
GAGGAATGCTGTGCGAAATTAGCTATTAACTAAATATCAATACCGGAGGAAAACAATTACCTGCCGGAGAATATACTTTATCAGCGCAAGGAAAAATTACTGCAGCTAAATTATTTTATGGTTATAGGAGGTATCACAGCTTGAACTGGATGATTCCGCGCAAGATTCACCGGCCTGATATCAAAGCCAGGGAATTATTGAAATATTTAGGTCCGGGGATTTTTGTCACCGTCGGGTTTATTGACCCCGGAAACTGGGCGGCCAATATAGCCGCCGGTTCAGATTATGGCTATTCCTTACTGTGGATGGTTACTTTATCTACGATTATGCTGATTATTCTGCAGCATAATGTTGCTCATTTAGGCATTGCCACCGGCTACTGTTTGTCAGAAGCGGCAACTATGTTTTTACCTTGCTGGGTGACCCGGCTGGTTCTGGGCTCAGCCATGGGAGCGGCAATTGCAACGGCGGTGGCCGAGATCCTGGGGATGGCGCTTGCTTTGCAAATGCTTTTTTCCGTTCCTTTGCCTGTCGGTTCGGCGGCGGCTGCTGTAACAGCCGGTTGTTTACTATGGACCAATTCCTACAGCCGCATGGAAAAGTGGATTATCGGCTTTGTATCCTTAATTGGCTTTTCCTTTCTGATAGAATTATCGATGGCCAGTGTTGACTGGCCAACAGCCGCTGCCGGCGCGGTAACCCCCAGTATTCCGCCAGGATCGCTGCCGATCATTATGAGTGTACTGGGCGCAGTGGTTATGCCCCATAATCTTTTTCTTCACTCTGAGATTATCCAAAGCAGACAATGGAATTTGGCCGATGAAGCGGTTATCAAACGACAGCTTAACTATGAGTTCCTGGATACGCTTTTTTCCATGTCGATCGGCTGGGCAATTAATAGCGCTATGATTATCCTGGCTGCCGCCACCTTTTTCAAATACGGCCTGCACGTGGATACCCTGGAACAGGCTCAAAGCATTCTGAGTCCCTTATTAGGCCAGGCGGCTGCTTACATATTTGCCTTGGCTTTACTGTTCTCCGGTTTTTCGTCCACAAGTACGGCCGGCATGGCGGCTGGATCTATTTTTGCCGGTCTCTACCGTGAACCCTATAATATCAAGGATATACACACCCGCTGGGGTGTGCTTGTTACTTACGCCTGCGCGGTACTGGTTATCTTTTTTATTACCAATCCTTTGTCCGGCTTGGTGATATCACAAATTATCCTGAGCATTCAGTTGCCCTTTACCATCTTTTTGCAGATATATCTGACTTCCTCAACAAAAGTAATGGGCAAATACGCCAATACACCGCTGCTTAAAAGCATACTACTGATTATCGCGGCGATTGTTACCGGCTTAAATATCTGGCTGCTGCTTGATATCCTCGGGTTATAGCATTAAAAAAAGGGCGGAGGAGTACCAAATACTAAAGCAGCCCTTAAACAATCAGTTTAAAGGCTGCTTTACTTAGCGATAAATCACAGAAACCTGTCAAGTATAAGTATACTCCCGGTTAAAATAAGGCGGAATGCAACAGCAATGCCAGCAAGAGGAACAGGGTGGCGACAGTGGTTCCGGCAGTTAATATAAAATCACCGACAAATTTAGTTTCTTCCGCTTCTGTGACTTCATAATCACAATCTTTATCATAACACGTTGCGTTTGCCATACCAATCATCCTTTACATGTTGCTTAAAAAAGGAAATCTATACCTTGACTTTATTATACAATTAAGATAGTCAATTGTAAATAATATTTATTATTAATTATTCGTACGGTGGTATGTAAATTAATATGGTATGAATTGCTGCGTTCAGTCATAGAATGTACAAGCAGTCCAATTGCCGGACAATTCATTTTACCGACTGGAGGCAGATTCACCATGTTGATCACCATGCTGAAACAGTTATTCATTGTGGCTTTATTCTGTGTAGCGATGGCTGGCTACGGCAGCAGCAGCCAATCCCAAGGCCAGCTTGTGTCTGAGATCTACACAGTTAAAGGCGGTGATACCTTATGGCAAATATCCGAGCAATTTATCCGGAAAAACACCTATGGCCCACGAGACATCCGTGAATTTTATCATGGGATACTTGAGATTAACCAAAATGTATTTGCCGGTCGCCAGCCGGGAGATATCCATCCGGGTGACAAGCTGACAATAAACTACTGGGTTAAGTAAAATTATTCCTCGATAAAGCGAATCAATTCTTTGTTGAATTTTTCCCGTTCATCATAAAAAGAGCCATGGCCGCCAAATTTTAACGGAATCAGCACAGAGTCCTTAATACTCTGATGTTGCACTTCGCCTAACTGGAAAGGAACAACCTTGTCATGAATACCATGCAGTATTAAAGTGGGCACATGGATTTCTTCCAGGTCGTCAAATAACACTTCCTCCAGCCAGGCATGGGCAATGGCTAGTGTCGACCAGCCGGCAGCTTCCAGTCCTAACTGAAAAAACCATTCCGCAAAAGGCTGCGTAACCTGCTGGAAGAAAAAGATTTCGCCAAACCCCCGGAGCATAGCCGGGCGGTCGGTTGCAGACTGCTCAATAAGCTTCACGACCTCATCGCGGGAAAGTCCATAGGGGAAATTAGGACGACGGATAAGGCTGGGCGCGGCGGCGGCAAACAGGGCTAATTTAGCTACCCCCTGGCCGTTATGGCGGGCCATATAGCGAATGGCAATCGCCCCGCCGGTAGAATGCCCGGCTAACGTTATTTCCTGGAGATTAAGTGCATCGACTACACAGCGGATATCGTCAGCCAGCCGGTCATAAGAGTAGCCGTCCAAAGGTTTGTCTGACTTGCCGAAGCCTCTGGCATCAACGCCAATGCAGCGGTGTCCCCGCAGGGCCAGCTGGTTAAACTGATATTCAAACATCCTGGAGTTGGCAGGCCAGCCGTGAATAAACAGGATGGTTTCACAGCCTTCCGGGTTTAGGTCCTCTATATACAACTTTACATTCTTTTCGGCTTTGATATAATATCCCATGCCTTGTTGCCCCCTAACCTAAGTTCGTTCAGTTCCAGAATATTGTATTCACTGCGGTACCAAACGGTTACCGTGTTAAACAACCCCAGGCCCTTTATCCCCGGAGCGGATAAAAGGGCCTGGGGTTGTGCCGGCAGCTACCGGCTAAGGTTATTCGGCGTCAGCGGGAGTCTCCATACCGCGGGCCAAAGCTTCTGGGTAAGAGCGATTGGCCGTGGAAGCTGTACCGGCCGGTTGCCGGGAACGCGCCTGCGTCGGAGTTTCAATTCTTTGTGCCATATCAGCTTCACTTGGCGCTACTTTATCGCGCCGGGAGCCGCTGACAGCAGCTGTATTATTTTGCAAATCATTCACCTCCGGCATTAGTGTTCCCAAATAACTGGCTAACTTACCTGATAAAAGAGGGTGACAGAAAGGCGCCTTATAATCACATCTCGATTGTGATTATAAGGGGATAATGGTATAATATAATCACAGTTTATTTGTGATTATATTGATTTTATAGATTTTTAGACTCATATTTAAAATGTGATTATAGCAAGTTTGATCAGCAAGGGAGGCATTGCGATGTATATTGAACTGCGAAAAAACGGCACCTTCTATTTGAAAGACAGCGTCTATAATCCGGCAACCAGACTGCCGCAAAACACGTCCCTTTATCTCGGCTCTAATGCCCTGCAAGCCAAAGAGAAGCTGAAAACCTTGACTGCTGATCCGGCATTACTGGCCCAAATTCCCGATGTAAAGCTCGATGAGATTGAACTGGACAGAGCCCTGAAAAGCCTGCAAAAATTAAATTGTCTGGCGACGCCAGGTCTGACCAGGCTGATCAACGAATATGTCAGTGAACTGGCAAATGCCCGCCAGTTCCTACTATCAGCCCGGCAGGGAATAGTAATGCAAACTGCCGATTGCCCGGGGTGCCTGTTTAAAGCCGGGAACCACTGCCAGCATTTTGCGCAAAATTTTACACAGCCAGCCGGCAAGCCTGCTGACGGCAAAGCGGTACGCTGCTTAGCCTATGAACCCGGGCCCAAGCGGCCGCATACCGGCTCCATCAAATTGCCGCGCGATTTCCGGACCCAGTAATTATTATTTTCACGAAACATATTTACGGGGTACGGCAGAATAGGTATAAGTAAGCCAATTTGAAAGGAGGTTAGGGTGAATGGCCGATTTATTGTACAAGTGTACCCATTGCGGCTTCATGCACAAGGCTGCGGCCGGACAAAAGCCGGAAACCTGCGAAAAATGCGGCAGTAAAGACACGCTGGTTACGGTGGCGCAAGAACCCGGTCAGTTTGGCTGTGTCGGTAAATGAACGCGCAGTAAGAAACCCCTTTGCCCAAGGCAAAGGGGTTTCTTACTGTGAAGCTTCCCGGCAGTCAAAAATGGTCCGGTACTATGAGAAAGCTAGAACTTGATGCCAACGCCAAAGCCCAGGCCATCCGCTCTGGCGAAGCCGTCTTCCTTCGAAGACTTGTAGCCCAGATTCAGCGCCGTTTGATGGTTTATCTGATAAGCCAGGCCCGCCTGCCATTCGGTTACAATACTGTTGGTTATCACCGAGGCATAACCGTCCACTTTGGGAGCCAGGCTGGTTTTAGCCCCAAGGCCGTAAAACATTTTGCTGGGGCCGTCGCTATAATCCCGGTTGCCGACAATCAGACGGAAATTAGGGTCGAGCTTGTATTGGGCATACACATCGGTTGCTTTGGCATCATTAAACGAGTTGCGCTCCACACCGACAATGAGGTTATTGGTAAGGGCATTTTCCAGGGAAAAACTATCGTTATCAACAGTATCCCCGCTAATATCCAGATCGTAGTGATTATAGCCGATTACACTCTGGCCTTTGTCTAAATCGGTAATCGGCGCGGCCATAGCAACACTGGTGGCCAGCATAGCACCTGTAAGCGCAGTCAAAACTTTCTTTTTCATAATGTATCCTCCTCAAACAAAACATAATTATATTCTGGCGATCGCGGCAACCGGTTGCTCGCAATACTTTTTCCAATATAAACCGGTACCGGCTATCGACTATCCAAAGAATACCATGAAAGTTTGACAAAAATGTGACAGCCCGGGATAAAATTGCTATTGGCCACAGGTAAAAAAATATCCAGCTGACAGTAATTACCCGGACCTTGCACAGGAAAACGCACAGGTACTGAAGAAATGTCACTTAATCATTAAACAGAAGGAGGAACCGTGCTTTGAAAAAGGTCGACTTTGCCGCCATACCGGCCATCAGAGTAGGGCACAGTCACGATTTAGTTGCCGGGACAGGCTGTACCGTTATCCTTTGCGACAAGCCGGCGGGAGCCGTTGGCGGCGTTGACGTGCGCGGCGGCGCTCCCGGCACAAGGGAAACGGATTTACTGCGGTCTGAAAACACGGTGGAACGTATTCATGCCGTGCTGCTGGCCGGCGGCAGCGCGTTTGGTCTTGATGCCGCCGGCGGGGTAATGCAATTTTTGGAGGAGCAAGGGCTCGGGTTCGACGTGGGGGTAACGAAAGTGCCGATTGTGCCGCAGGCCATTTTGTTTGACCTGGCTTTTGGCGATGCTAAGGTCAGACCGGACCAACGCATGGCTTATCAAGCTTGCGACAATGCCTGCCGGCAGCTTCCCTGGGCCGATGGGAATACCGGTGCGGGTGCGGGAGCCACAGTCGGCAAGCTCAAAGGAATGGCTTACGCCATGAAAGGCGGTCTTGGTTCCTGCTGTTACCAACGGGAAGATCTATATGTCGGCGCCATCGTGGCGGTAAATGCATGGGGCGATGTGATTGACCCCGTTACCGGCGCCATTTTGGCCGGAGCGCTGCAAGAAGATAAAAAAACCTTTCTCAATACCGAAAACTATATAATGACAGCGGCGGCGGCTCTGCCAGCCAGGCCTGCCCTGGAAAACACCACCATCGGCGCCATTGTCACCAATGCCCGGTTAACCAAGCCCCAGGCTAACAAACTGGCGTCACTGACCCAGGACGCTTATGCGCGTGTCATTCGGCCGGTACACACCAGCCAGGACGGCGATACCGTCTTTACGCTGGCTACTGCCGAGGTGGCAGCCGATCTGAACCGGGTAGGCACCATGGCCGTAAGGGCCATGGAACAGGCCATTGTCAGCGGTGTAAGGCATGCCGGAACATTACACGGGGTGCCGGGGGCAGCTGGGCTGGTAAAAGAAGATTGATTACCGTCTGGTTTAGCAGGAGAATACGGCTTGGTGCTGAATATCTAAGCTAGAGTAAAGTACATAAATTCAGGAGGGATATTCATGGCAAACTGTAACGAAGAAAACTGTACCTGCCCTAAATCGGACTGTGAACGGCATGGCAAATGCTGTGAGTGCATCAATTTCCACCGCGAACGCGAAAACAAAGTTTTTTGCATGAGGGAGCCGGAAAAAAAATAAGTAATTCGTTAGATGCACAGAACCGCTAACAAATGTTGGCGGTTTTTTTGCTCCCGCTATACAATAATACCCAACTATAAATAATTTGCGATAAGGACACAATAGTGCTGGAGGTGATACTATGAGCAAGCAAAACCGGAATAACGAACAGTGCTGTGACCAAAAGGATAAAAAAAACCTTGAGTTCGCGCGTGAGTTAGCCAATGTAGAAGACCGCCGCAATGAAAAAAATTGTGGTGGCTGCGGTGGCAAACGGTAGTCTTCTCGCATAGGTCAATCTCCATTCTATTTTTCCCCGAAGCGGCGGTATTCACCGCCGTTTTTCAGTTTCTGCAGGCGAAATACGCTGGCACTCAATTAGAGGACCGGATAATTTCAGTGGGTGAGCTTGTCAGGAGGAAACCAAGCTCTCAGGGCAAAAAAAATCCGCCGGCCTTATAAATAAAGGGCAGGCGGATCTTTGCTAACTATTTACTGCCACGCGCCATTAAGCCGGCCACTTTGCTGGCAAAGCTGACCGGATCTTCCGGCGTCAGGCCCTCCAAAAGCAAGGCCTGACCATAAAGCAATTCGCAGTAATCCTTGAAGGCTTCGGAATCCGGGGCTGTGGCAAACAGATTTTTAAGAACGCTGAAAAGCTCGTGCTCCGGGTTCAGTTCCAGAATACGGCTGGCTTTAAACGTAGTCTTCTGCATTTCTGCGAGAATTTGCTCCATCGAAAGGCTAATGCCGCTGTCGCCGCTCACCAGGCATACCGCGCTGGACTTAAGGCGGTTGCTGATTTTCACATCAGCCACTTTACCTTGTAATTGTTCTTTTACGGCTTTAATAAGCGCATCATTTTCCTTGGCCAGTTCCTCGACCTCTTGTTTACTGCCCTCAGAGCCAATATCGTCCAAGTTCAGATCGCCCCGGCTAATAGACTGGAATTTCTTTTCCCTGTATTCGTGCATCGCATCAATCGCAAATTCGTCTACACGGTCAAAGAGATAGAGAACTTCAATGCCTTTTTCCCTGAGGATTTCCATCTGGGGCAACCGTTCAACGGCCGCCCGGTCTTTGCCGGTGGCATAGTAAATAACTTTTTGCGTTGCCGGCATACGGCTGACATAGTCCTGTATTGTCGTAAGTTCCTCCGAGTGAGAGGAAGGGAAGAGCAGCAGGTCCTTGAGTTTGTCCCGGCTGTGATAATCAGCATATACGCCTGTTTTGACAGCCCGGCCATATTCCTGCCAGAATTTCTCGTATTTAGGACGGTCTTTGGTCAGCATCGTCTCCAAAGCTTTTAAAATGCTTTTTTCCAGGTTTTTGCCGACAAGCTTCAGTTGCTGGCTTTGCTGCAGGAGCTCGCGGGAAATATTAAGGGAAAAGTCGGGGGAATCGACAAGACCTTTGACAAAGCGTAAATATTCCGGCAGCAAATCCTGGCAATTGTCCATGATAAATACGTTGCGGGAATATAGTCTGATGCCGGTGGTGGCTTCACGCTGATAGAAATCAAACGGGGCCTGCGCCGGAATATAGAGCAGGGTGGTGTATTCCACAGCGCCTTCCACCTTGGAATGAATAATATCCAGCGGATCTTCCCAGGCATGGAACAGATTTTTATATAACTGGTGATATTCTTCAGATGATATTTCATTTTTGGGCCGGGTCCACAGCGGTGTCATGGAG
>JAEZQV010000024.1 GCA_023441125.1 Bacillota bacterium | reverse complement strand
TTTGCATGCCGGTTGTCGGCAGCCGGCTGGATGAATTGAATATCGGCGCCATGGTAAGCGAGAACACCGATAATCATTGTACGGCCTTTACGGTATCCATTGATGCCAAAGAAACCACTACCGGCATATCGGCGCCGGAGCGGGCCATGACGGTTCAGGCCGTACTTAACCCTAAAACAATAGCCGGCGACCTCAGACGGCCGGGCCATATTTTCCCGTTGCGCTACTGCGAGGGCGGCGTGTTAAGACGCGCCGGCCACACGGAAGCCGCCGTCGACTTGGCCAGGCTGGCCGGCCTCTATCCGGCCGGTGTAATCTGCGAAATTATGAATGAAGACGGAACCATGGCCCGGACACCGGAGCTGGCGGAGTTTGTAAAAAAGCATAACCTTAAACTCATCACAATCGCCGATCTGATCAAATACCGCAAACAGCATGAGCGTTTTATCACCCGCGCCGCGGAAACCAAACTGCCGACGAAATATGGCGAATTTACACTCATTGCCTACGAAAGCCAGCTTGACAACCAGTGCCATGTTGCCTTGGTTAAAGGCGACGTGGCCAATAAAGCCGATGTCTTGGTCCGTGTTCATTCCGAGTGTCTGACAGGCGACGTGCTGGGCTCGCTGCGCTGCGATTGCGGCGACCAGTTGGCGCTGGCCTTGCGGCGGATTGAAAAGGAAGGCTGCGGCGTATTGCTATATATGCGTCAAGAAGGCCGGGGCATCGGCCTGGCCAATAAAATCCGGGCGTATGCCCTGCAGGATAAGGGTAAGGATACTGTCGAAGCCAATGAGCTCTTAGGCTTTGCCCCCGATCTCAGAGACTATGGCATTGGCGCGCAAATTCTGGCCGATCTGGGCTTAACCAGCATCCGTCTCTTAACCAACAACCCGCGCAAGCGTGTGGCGCTGGAGGGCTATGGCCTGACCATCTCCGAACGGGTACCGCTGGAAATACTGGCCAATAAATTTAACAACCGGTATCTGTCGGCAAAAAAATCCAAACTTGGCCATTTGTTAAAGCAATATGAGGAGGCGCAAAAATAATGAAAACAATTAAAACCCTGGAAGGAAATTTAGTTGCTGAAGGATTAAAGTTTGGTATCATCACTGCCAGGTTCAATGAGTTTATCAATAATAAACTGCTGGCAGGCGCTTTGGATGCGCTCAAGCGTCATGGGGCAGCGGAGGAAAATATCGAGATTGCCTGGGTCCCCGGCGCTTTCGAGATACCGCTCATCGCGCAGAAGATGGCCATGAGTAAAAAATACGATGCCGTCATCTGCCTGGGTACCGTCATCCGGGGCAGCACCAGCCATTACGATTATGTCTGCGCCGAGGTATCCAAAGGGGTAGCCCACGTCGGCCTGGCCAGCGGCATTCCCACCATTTTCGGCGTTCTTACCACGGACACCATTGAACAAGCGATTGAACGGGCCGGCACCAAAGCCGGTAACAAAGGTTTTGACGCGGCCGTTTCGGCCATTGAAATGGCCAACTTACTCAAAGGGCTGTAAGGCGGGCAGGGGAGGTTACCATGAAAGTAGGCATAATCAGCGATACCCATGGCTGCCTGGAAACCTGGCAGACAGTATTTGAAAAGTACTTTAGCGATGCCGAGCTTATCATCCATGCCGGTGACGTTCTGTACCACGGACCGCGTAATGCCATTCCGGCCGAATACAACCCCAGACAGCTGGCCGAAGTGCTCAATAATTGCCCGGTGCCGATTGTAACCGTGTGCGGCAACTGCGACAGCGAAGTCGACGGCATGGTACTTAAACTGCCGATCCAGTCGCCGTATACCTATGTAATGCTGAATAAGCTGCGAATTGCCGTAACCCATGGCCATAATCTGACTGAACAGAGCAAACTGGCTATGGCCCAGCATTTTCATGCCGATATTTTTATTACCGGTCACACCCATATCGCCGTAATGGAGAAACAGGAGAATATTCTCTTTCTGAATCCGGGTTCGCCCGGCATGACCAAACGGCCGGATGGCCGCGGCACCATTGCCTGGATTATTGACAATAAAATTGAAATACTGGATATTGCTACAGGCCAGCCATTGGTAGCCGAACACCTGGCCTGACGGAGGTATAGTATGCACGACCATCTTATCCGGGCGACGGCGCCCGGTGTCCGCGCCTTTGCCGCCATTACCACCAGCCTGGTGGAGGAGGCCCGCCGGCGGCACAATTGTTTCCCGGTAGCCACGGCCGCGCTCGGCCGCACGATGACCGGCGCCTTATTAATGGCCGCCAATCTGAAAACAGCGGAAAGTCTGACAATCAGAATTTCCGGCGACGGTCCGCTGGGTGAAATTGTGGCCGATGCTTCCCCGGCGGGAACGGTTCGCGGTTATGTAAAAAACGCTTGGGTCGATTTACCGCTCCATAACGGGAAATGGGCAGTGGGCCAGGCCGTAGGCAAAGGCCATATTTATGTTACCCGCTTTGCCGGGCTAAAACAGCCGTTTACCGGCAGTGCCGAACTAGTGTCAGGAGAAATTGCCGAAGACATTACCCAGTATCTGACCGTGTCAGAACAAACGCCGGCCAGTGTAGCTCTCGGCGTATTAATAGGCCGGGATGCAACGGTAGCGGCGGCAGGCGGTTTCTTTATTCAGGCTCTGCCGGGAGCGGAAGAAGAAGTGTTAGTTCAGGTAGAGGATAATTTACGCCAGCTGCCACCGGTTTCTCAACTGGTACAGGCTGGTCAGGATGCCGCCGGCATCGTAAAGCAGGTTTTTGCCGGACTGGCCGTAACGGTTTACGACCCGCTAAACCTTCAGTTTCACTGCCATTGTTCGCGGGAAAGAGTAGAAAGTATGCTGGCCAGTCTTGGCGCCAACGAAATTCAGGAAATGGCCACGGAAGGGCAAGCCGAGGTATGCTGCCATTTTTGCGGCGAAAAATATCTGTTTGCGGCCAACGAACTAACACAAATTTTAAGTCATATCCGGAAATAATAAAAACCAGCGCCTACTAAAGGCGCTGGTTTTACTGTTTTTGCAGGCCTCCCGTTAGTTGCGGCTTGGCCCCAGCCGCAGCATTATTACCGGCTGCCGGAAAACAAAGTGCCCTGGCGGGTAAAATAAAAAAGACTTGATAGCTCAAGTCCTTTTGGTAACGTCAGATATGTTATTAAACCGCGCGTTGAATCTTACCCGAACGCAGACAACGGGTGCATACATTCACACGTTTAACTTCACCTTTAACTAAAGCCTTTACCCTTTGAATGTTAGGTTTCCAGGTACGCTTGGTTTTAAGGTTGGAATGGCTGACATTGAAGCCGGAACGCTCGCCTTTACCACAGATTTCACAAAGATTTGCCATCTATTTCCACCTCCTGTATGAAACATCCTCATGTACTCAACATGACTATTTTAGCACAATTTTCATCTAGTGTGCAAGGGAAAATCATACTTTTACTAAGTTTTTTCACAAATATCCATCCGGTGGTGTACTTCGGCAGGAATTGCGCGTATTATATTGAAAATAGAAATAAGTAAATGTAGGGGGGGCTTGTCTATGGTTAATAAAAGCACTCCGATAATCGAGGCGCTCCGTTCCCATCCCGAGGCCCGCAGAATTTTTGCCAAACACGGCATGGGCTGTATCGGCTGCATGGGTTCACTTACTGAAACGATTGAAAATGGCGCTAAGATGCATGATATTGATATTGAAGCTCTCTTGGCTGAATTAAATGCCCTGCTCCAGGGAGCAGGCAAATAGGTGATTGTTATTGCAAAATTTATCGTCTGCTAAAATACAGTTTCTCAAAGGGGTCGGACCGGCCAATGCCGCTAAGCTTGCCAAGCTGGGGATTTTTACCGTTGGCCAGCTGCTGGAGCATTATCCACGCCGCTATGAGGATCGCAGTCAATGCAAGCTCATTGCTGAATTGACCGATGGGCTTTATGAAACCTTCCGGGCTGTCGTTACCCATATTAGCGAAGTAAAAGCCCATGGCCGCATGAAAATAATAAAAATTACGGTTAGAGACAGTTCCGGCCTGGCTCAGCTGACCTGGTTTAACCAGTCTTATATCAAAAACAGGTACCAACCCGGTATGGAGCTTATGCTATACGGCAAAATCCAACGCCGGCTGGGTATTGTTGAAGTCAATAAGCCGGATGTTGAACTTGTGACTGAGGAAAGTACGGCTACCGGGCGTATTGTGCCGGTATACCCGGCTACCGAGGATATCGCGCAGTGGCAGTTACGGTCATTAATGCAGCAGGCTTTACGCCTTTTACAAGCTTCCGCTACAACGGACAATCCGGAGACCCTGCCGGCAGAAATTATTAATAAATACAATTTGCTGGCCAAAAAACAGGCTTTGGCAACGATTCATTTTCCCCCCAGTATGGAAAATCTTATCCAGGCCCGGCGACGGCTGGTCTTCGAAGAACTCTATCTGATGCAGTGCGGTCTGGCCTATTTAAAACACAAAATTAAAAATACCTGCCAAGGCATCAAAC
>JAEZQV010000328.1 GCA_023441125.1 Bacillota bacterium | reverse complement strand
CGCCGACAGTATCGAGTACGGCGGTGAGCTGCGCGGCCAGCAGCTGATGCTGCTGCAGCATGGCGGCAAACAGCTGCTGCGGTGTACTTAAGGCTTGCATACTGCCGTTGGCTTCGAATAAAACGGCATTGGTCAGAAACTCACCGGGGAGGTTTGGGAGAGGGGTAGCCAATAGCGCGGCCGGTCTGGTGACGGCATCCCAGGCGGCAAGTTCCCAGGCGTATTGCGCGTCAGGCTTCAGCCGGTCTGACGTTATATAGCCCCACTCGCCAGCCTTTTGCAGGACAACTGCGGTTTGGTACTTGTTCATACAGGCGGCGACTTCCGTTACCGGTGCCAAAGGTGCGACAGAAACTAAGCCGGTAGTTACCACATCTTTAATATACAATGATTGCATGACGGCACAACCTCCTTTACAGGTTAAAAAGACGCTCTGTCTCCTGGCAGGGAAACACAGCGTCTTTGCTGGTGTCAAATATTTGACGTTTATTTTATTATAGCCGCCGGAAGTGATATTTTCAAGAACAAATATTCTTTTAATGCAGACGGAGGATTACATTCTGCGTGCTACAGCATAATAACGGCTCCCAAACGTCCGGTACGCCCGGCTTCCGCCCGGTGGGAGAAAAATACCGGGGTATTGTCAGCAGTACAAATACCGCTGACGGTAATATTATCAGCTTTTACGCCAATTTCTCTCAGCTGCTGGCGGTTGGCTGCCCAGAGGTTTAGCCGCCAGCGGTCGCCGCAGGGTTCAGCCAGCTGTTCCCAGTGAGCAAAGCCGGCCCGCAATTTACTCATTACGGCTTCATCCACCTCATAACAGCAGGGGCCAATGGACGGGCCAATACCTACCAGGCAATCCGCCGGGTTACTGCCATAATTGTGCTGCATGGCCAAAACCGTCTTTTGGGCAATTTTGGCTACCGTACCCTTCCAGCCGGCGTGACTGATACCAATCGCCTTGGCGGCCGGATCATAAATGAGCACCGGCACACAGTCGGCAAAGAAGAGCATCAGCGGCACCGCTGGCACATTGGTGATGAGAGCGTCGGTATTTTTAATGGCTGCCTCATAATACCGGGACCCGCGGCCGGCGTCAGCCTGCGTAACTAACTGCACGGCATCGCCATGGACCTGCTCGGCTGTTACTGCGTTTTCGGCGGAAAACCCCAGTGCCTGGCAGAAGGCCTGGCGATTATGCCAAACGACCTCAGCATCATCACCGGTATGCAACCCAAGATTTAAGCCGGCAAAGGGCTGATTACTGCAGCCGCCCAGTCTTGTCGATACCCCATGGGTTACACCTTTGGCGGCCAGGGCTGTAAAGACTCCATACCAAACGCCGTTGGCATTGTGTTTTAGGACAAATTCACCCACTATTAAACCTCCGTGACTATCAAGAAATACTTCCCTTATAATAATACTCTCTTTGGCCGGCAAATATCTACAGGCCGGAAAAAAAGTCCTGCTATGCGGCATGGCATAGCAGGACTGGGTAACCTTATATTTTTTATGCTTCGTCCACCTTGTCTTTTTTGGCACCGGCGATAATGGTTTCGGCGAGACGGGCCGGCACATCCTCATAGTGGGAGAACAGCATATCAAAGGTACCGCGTCCCTGGGTAATGGAGCGTAAATCAATACTGTAACGGAACATTTCGGCCAGGGGGACCTGGGCCTTGATGCGTCCCAGACCGCCGCCAATAGGTTCCATTCCCTGAATGCGGCCGCGTTTGGTATTAAGGTCGCCGATGACGTCACCCATATAGGATTCAGGCACGATAACTTCTACTGAATAAACTGGCTCCAGCAGCACCGGCTTGGCCTGGAGCGCCCCTTTGCGCAGCGCCATGGTGCTGGCGATTTTAAACGCCATTTCGGACGAGTCAACGGTGTGGTAGGAGCCGTCAGTTAAAGTTACCTTGACATCGACCATGGGATAACCGGCCAGGATACCGGCATGTAACGCCTCTTTCACGCCTTTTTCAACGGCCGGGATATATTGGCGCGGTACAGCGCCGCCAAAAATCGAATCGACAAATTCAAACTGAGCACCTGGTGACAGCGGGTCGAGCTGCAGCCAAACGTGGCCGTACTGACCATGGCCGCCACTTTGTTTTTTGTGCTTGCCTTCCACCTTGGCTGAACCGCGAATGGTTTCGCGGTAGGGAACCTTGGGATTGGCCAGCACTGTTTCGACACCGAATTTACGCTTCATGCGCTCAGACATGATGTCCAGGTGCAGTTCACCCATCCCGGAAATAAGCAGCTGGTTGGTCTCGACATCCTTACGGACTTTAAAGGTGGGGTCTTCATCCATCAACCGGGCTAATGCCTGACCGATTTTATCTTCGTCCCCTTTATTCTTGGCCTCTATAGCGCGGATAAACATTGGCTTGGGATACGATACCGGCTCGAAAATGATAGGCTTATCCTTATCGCACAGTGAGTCGCCGGTGCCTGTCTCCTGCAACTTGGCAACCACCACAATATCGCCGGCATGCACAGCGGTAACGGGGTCCTGATGTTTGCCGCGCAATGAGAACAAAGTGCCTATCCGTTCGGCTTTGTCCTTGGTTGCATTGTACAGTGTGCTGTCCGGTTTCATGGTGCCTGAAAACAAGCGGATATAGTTGAGACGGCCGACAAAGGGGTCGGCTGTTGTCTTGAAAACCATGGCTGAGAAAGGATCGCTCAGACCTCTTTCCACCGGGTCCTTGGTGGCGGGATGGTAGCCAAGGACAGGACTTGAGCCTGGGCCCGGCAGGTATTTTATGATCGAGTCGAGCACCTGTTGCATGCCAATATTTTTGACAGCCGACCCGCACATTACCGGAAATACCTTAGCCTGAGCAATGCCGGACAACAGGCCGGCAATGACCTCCTCGTCACTGAGTTCTTCTCCTTCCAGATATTTGGTCAGTAATTCATCGTTACCCTCAGCTGCCGCCTCAATAAGCACCATGCGGGCTTCCTCGGCTTTGGCCAGCATATCGTCAGGGATGGCCGCTTCGGTATATTCCTTGCCGTTCTTGGCCGGCAGATAGGCTTTCATTTTGATTAAGTCCACAATGCCGGTAAAACTGTCTTCAGCCCCTATGGGCAATTGAACCGGGACAACGCCATTGCCGAAGCTTGCTTTCATGCTGTCGACAACACTGTAAAAGTCGGCGTTTTCCCGGTCCATCTTATTTATAAAACCAATCCGGGGCAAGCCCAGTTCGGTTGCATAATTCCAGGTCTTTTCGGTTTCCACTTCCACGCCGGCAGCCGCGCACAGCACAATGAGCGCGCTGTCAACAGCACGCAAAGCGCCTTTAACCTCAGCTACGAAATCGGAATACCCTGGCGTATCCACAAAATTTATCTTATGATCCCGCCATTCGCAAGGTGCCAAAGCAGTACTGATTGTTACTTTACGTTTAACTTCTTCCGGTTCAAAGTCAGTTGTCGCCGAACCATCATCAACACGCCCTAAACGGTTAACCGCGCCAGAACTAAATAACATGGCTTCTGTCAAGGATGTCTTACCGGCTCCGCCGTGGGCTACAATTCCAACATTTCTTAACCTGTCGCTCTTGTACTCTTTCATGGCTAGTTCCCTCCTGTTGTGGTATGGTTAATTTCATTACTGACATATTGCTGGTTGTAATTCTCTGTTTACTGTAAATATTCCTGCTTTTCTGTCTATTTTGTTTAAGTTAAATTGAGCATTTTGTGGATGATTTATTCTATATTTATAAAATTTTTCCAATAATATGTCTGGCAAACCCGCTCTGGCTAAATCTGCGCGGTTACACCTCGGTGCAGGCCAAGCAGCCGCAAATACAAAAAGAGCTATTGTGTTATAGCTCTTTTTGTATTTATTGCATTATGTTTATCCTTTTAGGAACATTCGCACCAACTTACGCAGCGGTCCTGGCAGCGACATTACATAAAAATGAAAATTCAATCTGCTCGCCCCCTTACTAAACTATTATCTATTCCTAAGATCCATCTTAAACTATCGATATAGTTTATGCGACCCGGGAAAAGTTGTGCAATTTTTATACGCTGTTACTGATTTATTTACAGCCGCTGCAACTGCCGCAGGCTTTGCCGGAACAGGCGCTATCCCCGCCGGAACGGCCATGGCTGCTGACAAGCGATACCTGTTTGGCAATGTTACTTTGGCCGCAGGCCGGACAGACAACGCTGCCCTGCCAGTTGAGGCGGCACAATTGTTCAAACTTCCGGCCGCAGTCATTGCACTTAAAGTCATAAATCGGCATTGTTCTCACCTTTTAATTACTTATTTGCCGGCTTCTGCCTCAAACCGGGATAAGACAAAACAAAGATCAGACAGACGGTTAAGGCTGATAAGCAGGTGTTCGTTAATCTTATTTTCCGGCTCTTCTGCCTGCAGCCGCAGGGTTTGCCGTTCTGCCCGCCTGGTTGTGGTCCGGGCCAGATCCAGGGCAGCCGCTCCCGGTGTGGCGCCAGGCATTATAAAGTTTTTCAGCGGCGGCAGCTTGGCATCAAATTCATCGATCAGCTGCTCGAGCGCGGTAACATGATCGGCGGTGACATACGACTGGGCGGCGTTGACGCTGGCCAGATCGGCCATAACCAGCATCAGCAGTTTTTGCAGTTTGACGATCGCCTCTGTAACTTCCGGTTTGACGCAGTTGGCCCGGGACAGGCCCAGCGCCGAATTTACTTCATCCACCGAACCGTAAGCCTCCACCCGCGCGCTGATCTTCTTGATCCGCTCGCCTGTCAACAGTCCGGTAGTACCCTTGTCCCCTGTTTTGGTATAAACTTTACTCATTTTTCCTCCTTAACAGTACTGAACGAGTTCCTGTTCAGTAAAATAGATCGCAATCTCGCGCTGGGCGCTCGCGCTGCTGTCTGAGCCATGGACAATATTTCTGGACATGACGGTGGCATAGTCGCCGCGAATGGTACCCGGCGGCGCGGTGTCAGGACTCGTCGGCCCCATCATGGTTCTGACCAGCTTTACGGCATTGGGGCCGCTGAGGACTAGGGCCACAACCGGGCCGGAGGTAATAAACTCAATAAGTGACTGATAAAAGGGTTTGCCCAGATGTTCCTCGTAATGCGTGGCGGCTGCCTCGGCAGTTAACGTCAGCAGTTTCATCGCCACCAGATTAAGTCCTTTGCGTTCAAAGCGGCTGATGATTTCGCCGCAAAGTTTTCTTTGAACCGCATCGGGTTTTAAGAGCACCAGCGTTTTTTCCGTTGCATTATCCATAAATTTGTACCTCACTCACATGTAATCGCGGGCTACTTCCGCATACTTTAACGCCGCTTGGCGAACCGCCTCGATTTCTTCGCTGCTGACCTGACGGATAATTTTTCCGGGCGATCCCATAACCAGTGAATTGGGTGGTATTTTCTTGTGTTCGGCAATCAGGGAGCCCGCCCCGATAATACAGTTCTCACCGATCTCAGCATACCCCAGAATAATAGTCCCTATGCCGATCAGACAATTGTCCGCCACCGTGCAGCCGTGTAAAACTGCATTATGGCCAATGGTTATATAGCTGCCGAGCGTACAGGGAAAATCATACATGACATGGAGGGTGCAGTTATCTTGAATATTGGTGTATTGCCCGATGGCAACCGGTTGCACATCAGCGCGGATTACTGTATTGTACCAGATACTGGCATTGGCGGCAATAGACACTTCACCGATAATCCTGGCGCCGGCAGCAATAAATACACCGGCTTCTATCCGGGGAGTCAAATCTTTATAAGGAAAAATCGCTCTGCCTGCCAATTTTGCTCACTCCTTACGCTTAGCCGCGGATAATCGTGTTACTGAGTGTGCCCAGACCATCAATCTCTACCGTAACAGTATCGCCCACCTGCATCGGCCCTACTCCCGACGGCGTGCCGGTCAGAATGACATCACCGGGATAAAGGGTCATAACCTGGCTGACAAAAGCAATCAGTTCAGGGACTTTGAAGATCAGATTGGCGGTATTTGAGGATTGCTTTATTTCGCCGTTCAAGCTTAATTTGATAGTAACAGTATGGGGATTTAGCTGGGTCTCTATCCAGGGGCCGATCGGCAAAAAAGTGTCAAAGGATTTACCGCGTGTCCATTGCCCGTCATGCATCTGAATATCCCGCGCCGTTACATCATTGGCACAGGTATAACCCAGTACATACTCGCCGGCGTGCTCTACCGGGATTTTACGGGCCTGTTTGCTGATAACAACAGCCAGTTCGGCCTCGAAGTGCAAATTATTGGAAATGGCCGGGAACTCGATAGCGCCGCCCGGATGATTCAGCGCGGACGAGGGCTTTAAAAAAATCAGCGGTTCCGCCGGCAGCTTAAGGTTCATTTCCCGGGCGTGGTCATGGTAGTTGAGGCCTATGCAGACCGCTTTACTTGGCTTACAGGGCGCCAGCAGTGTAACCTGGCTCAATGCTACCTTTTGGTCACTTTCTTTATACATGCCGCTGAATATATCGCCATCAATTACGGTTATCTGATTGTCTGCTGACAGTATGCCATAACTTTGCCTGTTTTCAAACTCAAATCTTACTAATTTCATGAGAATACCTCCTGTGATGTGATGGAATGGGGCAAGTCGGAAAAGCTAGTATATTTTTTCCATACTCACCCATCCATATCCTGCAAAAAAATCCCTCTGAAAGTAATTTTCAGAGGGATGCTGCTACCATTTTTACCGTATGCGTCTGGCTTGTTCTTCCAGTTTGGCCACCCGCTCCGCTGTGGCCGGGTGAGTGCTGAACAGGCTGACAATCATGCTGCCTGCACCGCTAAACGGGTTGACAATGAACATGTGCGAGGTAGCCGGGGTGGCTTCCGGCATTACCTGATGTTTGGCATAGTATTCGATTTTTTTGAGCGCGCTGGCTAGTGCCAGCGGGTTACCGGATATGGAGCCGCCGGTCTGGTCGGCCAGGTATTCACGCGAGCGGGAGATGCCGAACTGAATCAGCGTGGCCGCCAGCGGTGCCAGCACTACCAGAAAAACAAACTCGACAATCCCGCCGATACCGCCCTCTTCATCATCGCTGCGGCCAAATCCCAGGAAAGCCGACCATTGGGCGATGTTGGCAATCATGGTTATGACACCGGCTACACTGGCCACAATGGTGCTGATTAAGGTATCGCGGTTCTTAATATGAGAAAGCTCATGGGCGACCACGCCTTCCAATTCTTCATAATTAAGAGCCCGCATAATGCCGGTGGTTACCGCCACTACGCCATGCTCGGGGTCACGGCCGGTGGCAAAGGCGTTAGGTGCTTCCGTATTAATGATGTAAACCCTGGGCATCGGCATCTTTGCTTTTTGGGCCAGTCCGCTTACCATGCGGATTAAATCGGGCGCATCCTGGGGAGTAACCTCCCTGGCGCCGTACATACTCAGAACAATTTTATCGCTGAACCAATAGCTGCCGAAGTTCATCAAAATCGAGATAACAAACATAAACGTCATGCCTTTGGTGCCGCCGAAAAAGGCACCTACAGCCATTAACAAGCCTGTCAGTGCGGCTAGTAAAATTGTAGTTTTAAGGGTATTCAAATAAGACACCTCCATAGCATATTTGCCTCTATCGTATTATTACTTACGTCTAAGCAATTTCGCTAGCTAAAGATGACATCGCTCCTCCAATCGCTTCTTGCAGAGTATATATTAATTATAAGTGATTTACTTATAATTAACAACTGCCATTTACGCCGGATTTTCCATGCGTTGCTTGATGGCGGTCAACATATTCATACTGTTGTCCCGTACCTTCTTCTTAAGAATCGGATTTAAGAGTCCCGCTATCATCGGAATGCCAAATTCAAAATCTACCGTTAGTTTTATTTCTGTGCCATCGTCGAGCGGGGTCAGTATCCACTCGCCCTCAAACTTTTTCAGGTCGCCTGTGGTCTGCTTATAGGAAATATGCATATTGGCATCATCAAAAGTGTCCAGTTCCGTCCATTTAATGATGCGGCCGTCAACATTGGAGACCCACTTGGTCAGGGTGGTATTATCAAGGCGTTCAATAACCTCGACGCTGACTAAATCGGCCATAAACGCGGGATATTTCTCCATGTCTTTTAAAATGGGGTATATTTCGCTCCGGTCGGCTCTGACCGGCAAAGTAACTTCTACATACGGCATCTTCGTATCTTCCTCTCAATCCATCCTGAATTTCGCTTTGCTTATAAATCTTCCAGAATTTCCTGGGCTTTGGCAAGGGCTGCGGCCAGAGCAGCCACGACATAGTCAATCTGCCGTTGTTCAATCGTGAGCGGCGGTTCAATCCGGATGACTTTGGGGTTATTCAGGGTATAGGCAATGAGGACGCCCTTATCAATCATCTCGGACAGAATGAGACCGCCAATCCCCTCTTTCGTCAGCTCAACGCCGATCATCAGTCCTTTGCCGCGGGTTTCCTTAATAATTTCCGGATAGGTGCGGGCCAGGCCGGTCAGCTTATCAAGGAAGTATTGACCGCTTTGCGCCGCCTTGGCAACAAGACCTTCCTCGCGAATGGCGGTGATGGCGGCGATGGCGGCGGCGCAGGCCAGCGGGTTGCCGCCAAAAGTCGAGGTATGCAAAAACGGACTGGTAATGTACTTTTCCCAAACCGCTTTCCTGGCGGTAAAGGCGCCAATCGGCATGACCCCGCCGCCTAACGCTTTGGCGGTGGTAAGAATATCAGGGACAACGCCAGCGTGTTCGACGGCGAACATTTTGCCGGTACGGCCCAGTCCTGTCTGTACTTCGTCGCAAATCAAGAGCGCTCCCGACCGGTCGCAGATATCGCGGACGGCCGGCAGATAGGCAGCCGGCGGCACAATAATGCCGCCTTCGCCCTGAATGGGTTCGATAATGACAGCGGCCGTATCGTTATCTACACTGCTGTGCAGGGCCGCAATATCCCCAAACGGTACGTGGCTAAAACCCGTTAGCAGCGGCTGGAACGGTTCGCGGAACATATCCCGGCCGGTGGCGCTTAGTGCTCCCAGGGTTTTGCCATGAAACGAATTGGTTGTGGCAATGACTTTGCTCCGGCCGGTATGGATTCTGGCCAGTTTCAGGCTGCCCTCGACGGCTTCGGCGCCGCTGTTGACAAAGAAACTGTACGTCAGGTCGCCGGGCGTTATCGCGGCCATCAGTTCCGCTAAATCAGCCATAGGCTTATCAAACAACACCTTACTGGACAGCGGCATAAGATCCAGCTGCTGCTTGACCGCCGCCACCACTTGGGGATGCCGGTGTCCCAGGCTGAAAACGCCGTAGCCGCCCAGGCAGTCGATGTATTCCTTGCCGTTAATATCATAAATCACATTACCTTCGGCCCGCCACTCAATGGTGGCAAGGCCCATAAATCTAAATAACTTGGCCATAGCCGGATTTATATATTGTTCATACTTCGCGATGGTTTCGTCAATCATTTGCTGTTTGTCAGACATACCGATCCTCCTATCGTAGGTAACATTAGCAGCAAAACCCGCTGTATGGCATTATTTTCTATTATTTATAAAGAAATTCCTGCCCTTTCTTTCATTATGCCCAATAAGTGCCGCATTTTTTGTCATAACAAGAGGAATTTCCCCTGCCGGCCTGGAATAACAAGCCACTATAGCTACCTAAGGAGTGAAAGCATGAGCGAAGTAATAGCAATAATCACCATTTTACTGCTGAGTGTAAACGCAGTCATACTGCTGGTGCTGGTAATGAAAGCCAACAAAACGGGACAGCTTGATCTGACGCCGCTCAAGCAGCTGGCTTATAACCAGGAACGCCAGGAAAGCGCCTTGCGGGACGAACTGGCCAAAAACCGTCAGGAACAAACCTTTAATACCAAGACGCTGCGGGAGGAACTGGCCCTGCAGCTGCATAACTTTACCAATACCAATGACCAAAAGTTCACCCGCCTTACCCAGCTGAACGAACATAAACTGGACAGGCTGCGTGAAACGGTGGAAACCCGTCTTAGCGCCATTCAACAGGATAATAGCAGCAAACTGGAGGAAATGCGGGCCACCGTGGATGAGAAACTGCACGCTACCCTGGAAAAAAGACTGGGAGAATCCTTTCAACTGGTTAATGAACGGCTGGAACAGGTTCACAAAGGACTGGGGGAAATGCAGACCCTGGCTGCCGGTGTCGGCGATCTCAAAAAAGTGCTGTCCAACGTCAAAACCCGCGGCATTTGGGGGGAGATGCAACTGGCAGCCTTGCTGGAGCAGGTCCTGACCCCTGAGCAGTATGCCGTCAATGTGATTACCAAACACGACAGTCAGGACCGGGTGGAATTCGCCGTTAAACTGCCCGGGCGGGACAGTGCGGACACGGCTGTCTGGCTGCCTATCGACGCCAAGTTTCCCCAGGAAGATTATCAACGGCTACTGGAGGCCCAGGACCTGGCTAACGCCGAGCTGGCCGCTGCGGCCGCCGCCGCGTTGGAGGCCCGTATCCGCCAGGAAGCGAAAAGCATACGGGAAAAATATATTGATCCGCCCCACACGACAGATTTTGCGATTCTTTTTTTGCCTGTCGAAGGTCTGTATGCCGAAGTACTGCGCCGCCCCGGCCTTTGCGACAGTCTGCAGCGTGATTACCGGATCAATGTTACCGGTCCCACTACCCTGGCGGCCTTGCTTAACAGCTTGCAAATGGGTTTTCGCACGCTGGCGATTGAACAGCGGTCCAGTGAAGTGTGGCATCTGCTGGGCGCCGTCAAGACCGAGTTTGGCAAGTTTGGCGATGTGCTGGAAAAAACCAAGGAAAAACTGGATCAGGCCAGCCGGCAGATTGACACAGCGGCCGTACGTACCAGGGCCATAGCGCGCAAACTAAAATCGGTCGAGCAGGTTCCGGCGCCGGAAGCGGTAAAAGTGTTAGGCCATTATGAAGAAGATGAAACAGAGACCGGCTAAAGAGATTGTCTTTAGCCGGTCTCATTATGACGGGACAAATCCGGTGGGTGTATCCTGCCAATTAATGCTGGCTGCTTTTGGTGGCAGAGCGTGATTTCAGGATATAGCCGGTGACAATGACGCCGAGTGTCAGTACGATTTCCAGCAGCAGGGTATAACTGCCAAGCAGGGGACCGACCGCCTTATCGCCGGCAATCATTTCGGCGGCGGCATAACCGAGCACGCCGGCGCCAAGGTAGATAATGACCGGGAAACGGTCCATTAACTTCATTAACAATTGCGCGCCAAACACCACCAGCGGGATGCTGGTAGCCAGGCCAACCGTAATCAGGCCATATTTGCCGGACGGTACGGTTTGCGAGATGGCGGCTAAAGCCAGAACGTTATCCAGGCTCATAATCAAGTCGGCAAACAGAATAATTTTGATGGCTTCCCGGTAGGAAGTCGCTTCCCCGTAGTCGCCTTCGGCACTGTCCTCTTTCAGCAGGTTGACGGCAATATATAACAAGGCCAGACCGCCTAAAAACTGCAGGTAAGGTATATTCAGCAGATAGGCAGCTATAAAGGTTAGAATAATTCTGAGGATAACAGCCCCTACGCTGCCCCATACAATAGCCTTTTTGCGCTGCCCTTCAGGCAAATTTTTGCTGGCCAGGGCAATAATTATGGCATTATCACCGCTAAGCACCAGATTTACCAATAAAATACTTCCCAGAGCCATAAACCACTCCGGTCCAATAGTACCGAAAAAATTCATTAGTAGTCTCCTTTACTTCGTTCTGTTTATTAGTATTACTCAATCCTCTAAGGTATAACCATCAACCGCTGCGATCGACCGGCAACATCCCTCCCTTCCTGACAATAAAAAATAAAAAGACCTAAGGTACGCAGTTAATACATACCGAAGGTCTCACTATTGGCCATTACACCAACGATAACGCCAGATGCCACAGGCACCGTATGTTGACGTCATCCAACGAGTTACTCCCCTTACGATGAGAGTAGATATTTAATTACTTGCATTATAGACAACGCCGGCGGGGTTTGTCAATAGTATAATTTCGCAGGTCGAGAATTTTAAAGATAGTAAGAGTAATACATTATAAACTAACATTATTTAAAATAAATGCGGATATTGTGGCAATTTGGCCAAATTTTATTAAGCAAGGCAGTTGATTTTGTTTGGTAATTTGGCTATTATTTTAGATAGATTTAGCACTCGCAGACAATGAGTGCTAACAAGAACTACTTTATATTGCGGAGGTTTCATTATGGCACAAGAAGCTATCGCCAAAGAGACAAGGGAATTTCAGGCAGAAACGAAACAGCTCCTGGATCTGATGGTCCACTCTATTTATACCAACCGGGAAATTTTTTTACGGGAGCTTATCTCGAATGCCTCGGATGCCATCGACAAAATTCGGTTTGAATCGTTGACCAATCATGCTTTGCTGGAAGGAAATGAGAATTTTGAGATTTTTCTCATTCCGGACGAGAACACCCATACGTTAACTATCGCCGACAACGGCATGGGCATGACGATGAATGAAGTCATTGAAAATATTGGCACTATTGCCAAATCCGGCACCAAGGCTTTTCTGGAAAAACTGAAAAGCGCGGGTACTGTTGCCGACAATGAGCTGATCGGCCAGTTTGGCGTCGGTTTTTACTCAGCCTTCATGGTCGCCGAAAAGGTAACGCTGCTTACGAAGGCGCCGGGACAACCCCAAGGCGTCAAATGGGAATCCACGGGCGACGGCACATATACCATTGAAGCATGCGACAAAGAAGCGCGGGGCACTACGCTTATACTTACGCTTAAAGAAGAATTCCGCTCCGCCGAACACCCGGGAGAAAACTTCCTCAACAATTATAACCTGCAAAACCTGGTAAAAAAATATTCCGACTATATCCGTTATCCCATCAAGATGAACTTTATTAAAGAAGAGAAACCAGTTGATGCCGACGGCAAAAGCATTGAGGACGCTGCGCCCGTTAAAACGGTTGAGGTTCGTACGCTTAACTCCATGACACCGCTGTGGACC
>JAEZQV010000285.1 GCA_023441125.1 Bacillota bacterium | reverse complement strand
GTATATAACGTTGCGGCGGCTATTGTGGAAAGCAGATATGGTTCCTATGTTTTGCCGCTTGAACCGTTAAAAGAAAACAATGCAGGATAGTATTTTTTATCCGGTACTTTTTTATGAGAAAGGGGCTTCTCGATGGAGCGAAAGATAGTATGCCTCCTGCTGACAGTGGTCCTGACAGTGGTTGTTCTTGCAGGCTGCTCACGGGCGGAACCGGCTGACAAATCCGGCAATGCTGCAGCCGCCGGCGATACGATCAAGGATTCGGCTGGCAGGGAGATCAAAATTCCGGTAAAAATGACGCGGGTCATTGTGTTAAATTCGTCAACCTTTACTATGATTACCGCTATTGGTGCCGCTGACACGATTATCGGTGTGAACGACAGCACGACGCAGTCGGAGGTGGCTGCTGCCAATAAACCAGTTTTTGGAACATTTCTGCAGCCTAACGTCGAGAAGATCCTGGAGGCCAAACCGGATGCGGTGCTTGGCAACCGGATGATGAATTCCGCCCAGGTTAAACAACTGGAGGATGCCGGTATCCCGGTACTGTTTTTTGAGTTCTACCTGCCTTCTATTTTTTATGATGAAATTCTCACCTTAGGAAAAGTATTTCATAAAGAGGCGCAGGCGCAAAAATACGCCGACTTCATTATGAAATATCAGACGCTGATCGAAAGCCGGCTCAAAGATATTAAACCGGAGGACAAGGTAACAGTATACTTTGAAGGCTATAGCGACTATGGCACGGTGGCGCATGGCGCCGGTGGCGACGAACTGGTGGTAAGAGCCGGCGGTATCAACATTGCCGGCCAGGAACCTGCTGCATATCCCAAAGTCAGTGCGGAGTGGGTGCTGCAAAAAAATCCGCAGGTGATTGTCAAGACCATTGCCAGCAGTGCCAACGCTTTGGGTGAAGGCTGTACCGACAAAACCGCAGTGAAAGCGATTTATGACCGGGTGATTTCCCGGACTGGCTGGCATGAACTGGCCGCTGTAAAAAATAATAAAGTGATCTTACTGGCCCAGGATATCGGTACAACGCCGGCAGGCAGCATAATCGGGATGTTGTACATGGTAAAAGCCATGTACCCGGACAAGTTTGCCGATATCGATCCGTATGAAGTTTACCGGCAGATGAAGAAAGAGTTTTTTTATGTTGATGCGCGGGGAATTATTGTATATCCTTAGATGAGCCAACAGTCTATTTTCGATTTCTGCCCCGGATCTCAATATTACAAAACGTTTCACTGCCACTTATGAATAAGGACAGTGATAACAAAGTCCTGCCATAGAGTGTGCCTGAAGCTGCAAGAATTCATCTTGGAGGGAGATTATTATACTTAATATTACCT
Source organism: Bacillota bacterium (assembly GCA_023441125.1). The sequence continues at coordinate 8,348 of JAEZQV010000285.1, read as the reverse complement.
ATGCCGGGCCTAAAGAATTTCCCGGAACAGGCATTTATCACCCGGCTGCCAGGAAAATTTTTGTTGCCACGGAAGATTATTTTTTCTGGTATCATAAACAACAAGCCGGTTTTGCAACAAACCCCACTGTCGGCTTGCTGTTTAACCGTTGTCACTGGCTAAACGGGAATACCGCCGTCGAGAATTCTGTCATTTACACTCTGGAAAGCAAGGGTATCAATGTGATTCCGGTATTTTACCGTTTACCGGCAACTGCAGGGCCGGGAACACAGGAAACAGGTGAGATCATCCGCAACTATTTTATGCCCGAGGGAAAACCGGTGATCAGTGCCCTGCTTGCAATGATGGCTTTCTCCCTGGAAAGAGACAGAATGGATAACAGGCCGGCAATACATGGACAGGAAGTCACTCTGCTGACTGAACTGGGGATACCCGTAATCCAACCGGTGACGTTTAATTTTAGCCGTGATATTACCTGGATCATTACTATGCCGGAATTTGCCGGCGTAATAGAACCATTCCCAAGTGGTGGCATTATCCGGGAAAGCAGCGGGGAATTGCGGCTGCCGGCTGAGGAGCGGGTTAACAAACTGGCTGACGGGGTCAGGTGCTGGGTCCGGTTACAGCGCAAACCGGCAGCCGAACGCCGCGTCGCTTTTATTCTGCATGACAGCGCTGCGGTGGAAGCCGCCACCGCAGGCGGCGGTGCGCAGCTTGACAGCCTGGAAAGCGTCAGCCGTATTCTGCACGCCATGAAAATGGCCGGCTACACTGTTGCGCCGCCGGCCAGCGGCAAGGAACTGCTTGAGACAATTATGGCCGGTAAGGCAATTGCCGTGTACCTGGGGGTTCAGCCCCGATGGGGGTGGTCAGGCTCACCCTGTGACGGTCAGGTGTGCCAAATACTGTATGACCCGGATATTCCGCCCCCTCACCAATATATGGCGACCTATAAGTATCTGGAAAAACAGGTCGACGTGATTGTTCATATCGGTGCTCGCGACAACCCGGTGCTTCTGCCGGAGAAGAATGCAGTCTTGTCCCGTAGCGGTTACCCGGATATGGCCGTTGGCGCGATTCCTCATTTATACATTTACAATTATTGTTTTTATTGACAAGAAAGTGAAAATTGTGACATAATAAACTTAGCATCTGCTGTATGAATGCAGCGGGAAGTGAATTAACGCCAAGTTGGTTCATAGTTAGAAAGCCATGAAGGTTTTCATATCTCATTCGAGGTGTGAACTTTTTTGGTTTTTATTTTTTTTGAAGGGGAAATCCAGCAAGAAAGAGGTGAGTGTTTTGCAAAAATGGTTATGCGTGCTACTTTTTATGCTGACACTAGCGAATGCAGCCATTGCCTTTGCTGCCGGGGGGCAGCCCGGGCCAGATGCCGGTCAGAAGCTTATCGCCGAATATACCCGAGCCATTGCCGCCAGTCCGAATAATCCGGCTTTGTATGTGGAACGCGGGCATGCCTGCCGCAATAATCAGGAGAGGGAGCTGGCTTTTGCCGACTTTAACCGGGCTATTGAACTAAGTCCTGCATATGTGCCGGCCTATATTGAACGGGCGTTGGCCTATTATGAAGATAAAGAGTACGATGCTGCCCGGAATGACTATGACAACATCATCAGGCTGGACCCCGGGAATGCTGACGCCTATTTCCGGCGTGGGGCCTGTAATTACTACAAGAATGAGCTTGAGGCCGCGCTGGAGGATCTCGACCAGGCTATAAAGCTTAGTCCCCAACGCCCGGGTGCCTATCTGGTAAAAGGCGTTTGCTACCAAAAATTAGCGCATAAGGAAGAGGCGGTCGCGGCTTACAAAGCTTTGCTCGCCCATGTACCGGCGGCAGAAAAGGAGGCGAGAGCGTTAGCCAAACAGCTTTTACAGTCGTTAGGTGCTAAGCGGTAAGCCCTTTGTCCGCTTTTAGGTCAGAAACTGAACGACAGATAGATGTATATTGAAAGTGCATCGGTACTAAGAAACTGAAACTGCTTGCTATTGACTGTACCCGGCATGGGATTGTTGGCAGTCGAGCTGACCTTGACGGAATAGAATACGGAATTTTTTTGCCATGAAGGTAAATAGCCTGCTGCAGGCCGGCGGTTTATTTTTCATGGTTTTTTGTTTGTCAACAGCTATTTAGAGGAGTTGATGTTGTGCGAAGAATAAGAATCGGCGCCGTCATGTGGACAAGTTATATGGCGCCTTTGGCGGCTGCCGCCAGGGAGATTCCCGGTCTGGAGCTCAAGATGTGCAGTATGCGTGATTTGGAGGACGCAACACACCGGGAGAGTTTTCTTAACTATCTGCAAGCTGAAGCCGATGCCGTGCTTCTCTTTCCCTCCACGAACGGCAGTTGGGAAGAAATTAGCCGTGGCATCAGGACCATAACGGTGCAAAAGCCGACAGTGGCGTTTGGCTATGATCCAGGTTTGCTGGCCTATAATACCGTTGGTGCGGCAACCGCGTTAACCGTGCAACGTTATTTGACCATGGGCGGCCAGGGAAATGCCAAAAATGCTCTGCTCTATATCATGAAAGAAGTATTGGGCGCCGCCGTGACGGTTGCTCCCCCGGCGGAAATTTCCTGGCAGGGTATCTATTATCCGGGCAGCCGCCGACTGTATGATGATGCCCGCGATTTTATCGCCAATTGTCCGGGCTGGCAGGCGGACAGACCTACAGCAGGTATTTTATTTTACCGCCATTTGTGGGTGAACTTTAATACCGAAACAATTGACGCGCTGGTCAGTGAACTGGACCAACTGGGGCTGAACGCCATCCCGGCCTTCAGTACCGGGCGGCACGATGTGGAAACAGGCTCACAGGATAATGCCTATGTTATCAGCCAGTGTTTTTTTAAGGAGGATAGTCCGCTCATTGACTGCCTGATCGACCTCCAGTCCTTTTTGCTGGTGAAACAGGGAGAGAGCGAGCGAACGGCCCGACCAGCCGGAGAAAGCCTGCTGAAAACGCTGGATGTGCCGATTATCAAAGCGCTGTTTACCTATGGCAAAACGGCGGCCGAGTGGCAGGCCGATCCACAGGGGATTGGCGGCGCCACCCTGGTGATGTCGGTGGCCATGCCGGAGATGAACGGTGTTATTGAACCCATTGTTGTCGGTTGTCTGGAGAGGACACCGGAACCCAGTATCGGCGGCTCGCTGGAATGTTATTTGCCGCTTGCCGGCCGGGTGCGGTATTTGTGCCGGCGGGTGGAAAAATGGATTAGGCTGAGAAGGAAAAAAACGGCCGAACGCAAGGTGGCGATTATGCTGCATAACAGTCCCTGCCATGGCGTGGAGCTGGCGGTGGGCGGCGCGGCTAATCTCGATTCACTGGCAAGTGTGGCCCGGATTATGGCAGCTATGCAGACCGCCGGGTACATTGTTGAAAACCCGCCGGCATCCGGCCAGGAGCTGATTGACCGCATCATGGGGACCAAAGCCATCTCGGATTTTCGCTGGACACCCATTGAGGAAATTGTGCAAAAAGGCGGCGTCATCAAATATCTGACGGCTGCCGAGTACCGGCAGTGGTTTGATACTTTTCCGGTCCAGGCGCAGCAGGCGATGATTGAGACCTGGGGCAATCCGCCGGGCGAGGAACAGGACGGCGTACCGGCCGCGATGGTCTATGCAGGCAACATTCTGATCACCGGGGTCGAATACGGCAATGTCGTTATTTGCTGTCAGCCCAAACGGGGCTGCGCCGGTGCGCGCTGTGACGGCCAGGTCTGCAAAATCCTCCATGATCCGGCCTGTCCGCCGACCCACCAGTATGTGGCCACGTACCGCTATCTGGAGGATATGTGGGGCGCCGATGTACTGGTACATGTCGGCACACATGGCAATTTGGAATTTTTGCCGGGAAAATCAGTAGGACTGTCTGACAATTGTTTTCCGGAACTTACGCTGGGGACAATTCCGCATTTATACATCTATAATACCGATAACCCGCCGGAAGGCACTATCGCCAAACGCCGCAGCGGGGCAACGCTTGTCGGGCATATGCAGACCGTACTGGTGACAGCGTCCACTTATGGCGCTATCGAAGAATTGGAACACATGCTGGATCAATATTTCCAGGCCAGGAACAATGACCCGGCCCGCAGCCATGAGCTCGAACATATAATCCTGGAAAAAGCAGCCGAGGCCAACCTCAGGGAAGATATCGGTCAGCATCATGACAGTTTTGCCACGGTGGTGGAAAAGCTTCACGGGTTGATTACCAAACTGAAAAACCGTCAGCATCAGGACGGATTGCATATTTTCGGCGATGTCCCGGCCGGAGAGCGCCGGCTTAGCTTTATGCAGGCCGTAATAAAGCATGATCCCGGTGACCGGAGGACATTTATCCGGCTGATAGTTGAACTGATGGGGTTCGATTATGACGCGATAAAAGATAACCCGCAGGTGTGGCATGATGATTTTGGCAATCACTACGGCGCCGTGCTGGATATGGCCAATCGTTTTGTCGAAGATTTCGTCCGGATTTTTAATGAATGTGACGCCGATGCAAACCTGGAGGAACTGGCGGTTCGGGTAATGGGCGGGCGGCTGCAGGCGCCCGCTGGAGTGAATGAACTGGCTTGCTGGCTGGCCAAGGTCAAGCAGATTAACGCCGGTTTGACCGCCTCCAAAGAGATCGACAGTTTGCTGCACGGCTTTGACGGCGGCTATCTGCCGGCTGGTCCGTCCGGGCTTATCACCCGGGGCCGGGCTGATATCCTGCCAACCGGCCGGAACTTCTACAGTGCGGATCCCGAACGGATTCCGACCAGGGCGGCATGGCAGGTAGGGCAAAAGCTGGCTGATGCCTTGCTGGCCAGGCATGTAGCCGACACCGGCCGGCTGCCGGAAAACTGCGGCATGGTGCTGTTTGCCACCGACTGCATGTGGACTGACGGTGAGCAACTGGCACAAATCCTGGCCTTGCTGGGAGTGGAGCCTAAGTGGCTTGCCGGCGGCCGGGTGAAAGGTTTCCGCATCTTGCCTGTAGCAGAACTGGGCAGGCCACGGATTGATGTAACCCTGCGCATCGGCGGCGTAACCCGCGACTGTTTCCCCGGCATTATTGAGTACCTGGATGAGGTAATTCGCGCCGTGGCCGAACTTGAGGAAACTTGTGCGGAAAATTACGTGCGCAAGCATGCCCTGGAACAACTGGCGCAGGCCGGGGAGAATACCCCTATGGCCTGGGAGCAGGCCACAGCCCGCATCTTCGGCAGTCGGCCCCAGACCTATGGTTCCGGCGTCAGCCTGGCCGTACATGCTTCGGCCTGGAAAACCGAAAAAGATCTGGCCGACATCTTTATTCACTGGAGCGGCTATGCCTATGGCAAGAACCGCGGCGGCCAGACGGCGGGCGAGCAATTTAAGCGGCAGTTGACGAGTGTTGATCTGACCTACAATAAAGCGGCTACCGATGAATATGACATTTTCGGCTGTTGCTGCCATTATTCCTATTACGGCGGTTTGACCGCCGCCGCCCGCAGTGAGAGCGGCCGGGATATCAGGACCTATTACGGCGATACCCGTGACCCGGACCGGCCGGGGGTGACGACGCTGGCCGAAGAAATCAACAATATCATCCGGGTGAAGATTCTGAATCCGGACTGGATTGAAGGCATGAAACGCCATGGCTACAAAGGAGCCGGCGATATGGCTAAGCGGATTACGCATGTGTACGGCTGGGAAGCCACAACCGGCGAGGTGGCCGACTGGGTTTTTGCTGATCTGGCCCAAACCTATGTCCTGGATCAGAAGTTGCGGGAATGGTTTGCGGCAAACAATCCCTGGGCGCTGGAAGAAATCAACCGGCGCCTGCTGGAAGCGGCCGAACGGGGCTTGTGGGAGGCGGACCGGGAAATACTGGAGGAACTCAAGGAAACCTATATGGAGATTGAGGGCTGGCTGGAAGAGAAAATGGGCGATGTTGACGGCGGGTATCAGGGCGGCAGCATTGATATTATGACGGCTGATAACGTTCCGGCTTGGAAAATGCGAATGAATAAAGCAAGGTAATAAAAATAAGAAAATTGTAATGAAGAAATTCGAAAGAGAGGAAGAAGGATATGAACCCAAACAGAGGAAAGGAATTACTCAAAAAAACGGTGGCATTGGCCATGGCATTGGGAACCAGCGCCCTGCTGAGCACAGCCAGTGCCGAAGAGGCGCCTGTCTTTGACTTGGATCAGATAGTTGTATCGGCTACAAAAACCGAGAAAAAAATAAGAGAAGTACCGGTAGCTGTAGAAGTTATTACCAAGGAAGAAATGGATAAGAAGAATATAAAAAGAGTAGACGATGCCTTGAAAAGCATCCCTGGTGTCTATGTTCGCCAAAGTAAGGGAATCGTGGCCGGCTCAAGTTCGGATTCGATTACAATGCGGGGATTTGGCAAACAAAAACAGGTGCTGATACTGGTTGATGGCCAACCTGTCAATGACGGATATAATGGCGGGGTTGGCCTTGCCAATATTCCTACAGAAAACATTGAAAGAATTGAGGTTATTAAGGGACCGGCCTCGGCACTATATGGCTCCAATGCGATGGGGGGTGTAATTAATATCATCACCACAGACAAAGCCAAACAAGAAACAATAATTCGTCTTGGCAGCGGAGAACTGGGGACAAATAGCCAATCGCTGTATACAAGTGGAAGTGCGGGAACGATTGATTATTTTATAACAGCGCAAAGGACGTCTGTTGACGGTTATGTTACAAATCCCACTGCGCCACAGCAAGGCGATAATGGCATGAAGCGAGAGTTATTTGATGGCAAATTGGTGTTTCACCTGGATGACAACAGTAAGTTAAGTCTGGCAGGAGGCAACAACAAATATAAATATTTTTCTAATGGCATTGCCGACCGCGGAGAAGCAAATGAAGATAGCGTGACGGTAAATTATGAGAATAAGCTCAATAACACCAGTTCTTTAAAGGTTAGTTATGGGGCAAAAAAATTGGATTACTGGTATGTGTCGGGCACCGGTTATACTCAGAATCCTTCGAAAACCGCTCAGGCAGAGCTGCAGTATAACTTCATGCTCGGGGAAAAGGATTCGCTTACTGTCGGCTATGCCCGCCGGACAGAGGAGGCAGATTCAATTGCAAAAACACTGACTAATGCCTGGGATATAGCATCTATTAAAATTACGGCTACTACGGATATGAATATTGGCGGTAAAACAGAAACCAATTCCTTTTATCTTCAGGATGAACATAAGCTAAGCGACCGTACTGTGCTTTACATAGGCGGGCGATATGATGACTGGAAATTCCATGATGCCTACACATACGGGTATAATACAGCTAATAGTACATATGAGACAACATCAACTCCGGAAAGCAGCGCCAACAGCTTTAATCCTAAGGTTGGGATAGTGCGTAAAATGAATGATAAACTTACTTTTCGCTCATCAATAGGTACTGCATTTAGATCGCCTAATGTCTATGAACTTGCCAAAGACTGGACAAATACCAGCGGCTCGACTACTACAATCTATAAATCCAACTCAGCTTTAAAACCGGAAAAATCGACAAACTACGAGCTGGGTTTTGACTACCAGCCTGACAATACCATGGTAGCTAAATTTGGTATTTTTCATAATGATGTTACCGATGCCATTGATCAAAAATCAACTAAAATAAATGCGACTACAACTGAAAAAGTATATATCAACTCGGACAAAGCAAGAATTAACGGCTTGGAAATTGGTGTAACCAAACGGTTAAGCGATGCCTGGAACAGTTTTGTTAATTATACCTATACCGATGCGAAAGTAGTAAGCAGTGCAATTGCACCTGCTAATGTAGGCAAACAATTAGCTTATGTTCCCAAACAGATGGTTAATATGGGGGTAAATTACGCGCAAGGACGCTGGCAGGGGAATTTGACAGGCAATTATGTAAGTGAAACCAATTCTCCTGATAAACAGGGTAAATCCGGTTACGGAACCTATGAAGCACATTTTACGGTGGATACAAAAGTTACGTATCAAATGACGAAAGACACGGCGATTTCTCTTAGTGTAGACAATATGTTCGACAGACAGTATTACACCTATTATTTGTCATCTCCCCGTACTACTTATTTGGAGCTAGTTCATAAATTCTAAATTTTTTGTAGGCCAAGCATAGCTAAAATTGAGGCGAGAATAATGGAAAAATCAAATAAGCAGCGGCGAATTATTTATCCTTTTGCGGCGCTGGCCGGGCAGGAGGAGCTGCAGCTGGGGCTTTTGCTCCATGCGGTAAATCCCCGTTTGGGAGGAATATTGATCCGCGGTGAAAAAGGGACCGCCAAATCGACGGCAGTCCGGGGACTGGCTGAAC
>JAEZQV010000016.1 GCA_023441125.1 Bacillota bacterium | reverse complement strand
GTGTGCAATTGCGCCGAGAGAGTTTATGTCCATGAGTCGGTAGCCGATAAATTTATTGAAAAAGTAACGGCAGCCATGAAAAATACCAAGTTCGGCAATCCCTTAACCGAGCCGGATATTGATATGGGCCCGCTGGTCAGCAAACAGCAGTTGGAACTGGTCGAAGCGGCCGTCAAACAGGCCGTAGCCGACGGCGCCAAGCTGATTTTAGGCGGCAAACGGGCGGAAACAGCGCGCGGCTTCCACTACGAGCCGACCGTGCTGACCAATTGCGGCCAAAAAACGGCCATCATGCAGAAGGAAACATTTGGTCCGGTATTGCCCATCACCACCTTCAAAGATCTGGATGAAGCCATTGAGCTGGCGAATGACTGCGAATACGGCCTCACCTCCTCCATCTATACCCAGAACCTCGACGTCGCTATGCGGGCCTGCAAAGAAATCAAGTTTGGGGAAACCTATATCAACCGTGAAAACTTCGAAGCCATGCAAGGCTTCCACGCCGGCTGGCGCAAATCCGGCATTGGCGGCGCCGACGGCAAGCATGGCCTGGAAGAGTACTTGCAGACCCATGTTGTGTATCTGCAATATAATCAGAACGTCAAATAGGCAATTGCTTAATTAACAACCAAGGACCGGCATCACCAGCCTGATACCGGTCCTTTCTGCTTGCGAAAAGGAAACGAAAGAACCGTCCCCGCGTTTCCCTTTGTTTCTTTAGCAGGAATAAGGCGAGGTGACGGACAAATACTATTTGAGTACTAATTTATCGTAAAGGAGAGTCACCATGGACTACAATTTGCATATCGGTATGAAAGCCGAAAAAACTGAACAGGTTACCAGCGACAACACGGCAATAAAATACGGCAGCGGCGGCGTAGCAGTATATGCGACACCGGCGATGATCGGCCTTATGGAAGGCACCTGCCTGGCAGCCGTTGACCCGCACTTGCCGGCCGGTATGGCAACCGTCGGCACTGACCTGAAAGTCAGGCATCTGGCGGCAACGCCGGTGGGTATGACGGTGCGGACCACTGCCGAACTTACGGAGATTGCCGGCAAAAAGCTGACCTTTGCCGTTAAAGCGTTTGATGACAAAGAGCTAATCGGCGACGGTACGCATGAGCGCTATATCATTGACCTTAACAAATTCCTGCAAAAAACAGCAGCCAAAAAGAATTCCTAAAATAACCGCAAGCTCCAGCCATGGACTTTATAAAAAGTCCATGGCTGGGGCTTTTATGGCCGCGGGAACGAGGTTAAACGATTGCTTCGGTGGATTTTACCACCTGCATTCCGGCTGCGGCAAAACCTTGCAAAGCCTCCCGGGCGATTTGGGGGAAGTCCACAACCCCGGGAATGGCCGGAACAGGACTCATACAGTCTGCAAGAATGTAGAATTTAGCGAGTAATTCTCCGGGGTTAGCCAGATTGTGCTGCGCATAGAGGATAAGGTCTTCCAGCGTTGCTTTTATGCAGTGACTGGCTGCCTGTCCCGCTACATATATCCTGTCTCTTCTTAACAGACTCGCCAGCAATTTATCATTATACTGTCCCAGTGAAACTTGGTTGCCGGCAACGGTTACCGTTCTTACTTCTTCGCCAATTACGCTGTAGCACTCGGAAAACTCCCTTAGCCCTTTGCGGTGAAACGCAGGATCGACTTCCCATAATAACGAATGATACACCGCCAGCTCGGTAAGCGTCGGCACTAACGCCCCGCCCACCGAGCCCTCGTCGGTATGATGCTCCCAGATCGTTAATTTGTACTTGCCGGTACTTTCCAGCTGACGCAGATATGCGCGTACGATCTCCGGCGCCAAGGCCGGAATCCACCTGCCCGCAACAACATCGCCATAGCCTATCACGGTATACGGTTCGGGATGATGCCCCTGGCTGTCCCGCCAGAACACAGGGAAAAAAACCTGTACATACCGGTGGGTATCGAGAGTAAAGTCCAGGTATTTGATTTTCTCGATATTCCTGTACAAAAATTCAATTAGCCGGGCAGTATCCTCGACCGCCCCCGGTACAAACAGACTGCCTCCCGGCAAACAAAAGTCGCCTTGCGCATCAATAATCAGCATGGCGGTTTGATTGCCGGCCGTATCGCCGTTAAATTCCCGTTTCCTTTCGTTAACCGCTGCCCGGATCGCGGCTTTACGCGGCATATACAAGGTACCCACCAGCGCTGGGTCATAAAACTTCGGCAAAATCATATCCAGCGTCTCCCTTCTCTTTAACAATTAGACCAATTCAGCTTTCTGGCTAACAGCGGATAAAAGGCTTCTGCCTGTATGCGCACTAAATTGGTAGTAAACTTAGCCTTTCTTACAATGACTTCATCGCCTGTTGCCAATTCCCTATCCACTTGCCCGTCTACCGATACTAACACTTTTTTATGATAAGCTGCCGCCACGATTTTTATCTCTTTATGATTGCCGGCAACCAGGGGCCGGGCCGTAAGCAGGTGGCTGGAAATCGGGGTAATAATGTTGACAGCGGTATCAGGCGGGATAATGGGCCCGCCGCAGGACAGCGAGTAACCGGTAGAACCGGTTGCCGTAGAAACAATGATGCCGTCGGCAGGAAAATTGCCCACAGCTTCTCCGCCGACAACTACCTGCAGCCTGATTAATTTCGCGATTGCGCCTTTAACGACGACATCGTTCAGCGCTGTATAGCAGGCAATTTCTTCATTATTTCTTTTAATGACAGGTTCAATACGGCACCGCTTGTCTAGTTCGTACTGTCCCTGTACGATTTGTAGAAAAGCTTGTCTAAGTCTCGCGAAACTGTCTGTTTCATGTAGGCAATCAAATTCGATATTCGTTAAAAACCCCAGATGGCCAAGGTTAATTCCTAAAATGGGAATTTCCTTAACCTGTCTGGCCGTAGCCAGCACGGTGCCGTCGCCGCCGACAGAAATAACCATATCCACTGCAGGAATGCCGTTGTCAGGGCAAAACGGAACAGCCGCCGCCCCAACGGAATTTATACAGGCAATCATTTTTGCCACGAAGGCTTCGGTAAGCGGTTTATAAGGATTCCGCACAATTCCGAATCGCATGAAAATCACCAAATATTGTCCCGGGACCATGCAGGATTATACCGGTAGAGTTTCCCGTGACGATATTGCCCTTCTTTGCGTTTTTGATTCGTCTCAATGACCATGTTTTTAATCGTACGGGTACGAAAATTGGAATCATTCAACTTTTTACCGAGAATAACTTCGTAGGCCTTTTGTATTTCACCCAGAGTAAACAGTTCCGGCATCAGGTTGAAGGCAATATTCGTATATTCCGTTTTGTTGCGCAGTCGCTCCAGCGCATAATACAGAATTTGCGCATGATCGAAGGCAAGCGGCGATTCCTTAAATGCCAGCTCGGTCTGCACTAGCGGGCCGTCAATCATTCTTGTTACGATCACCTGACTGGTAAAGGCCTGCGCGGTGTTGGCTAAATGCAGTTCATACAGATATTCCATAGCAAACCCGTTTGCCTGGGGCTTTTCCGTCTTGCTGATCAGTTGAGCTTCAATTGTGAACCACTGGGCGTCCTCGGCGTCATCCCCGGCTTGAATGTTGAGCTTTTCGCTATTCACCAGCGCCATATATGATACACTTATCGCCCGGTTCTGCGGGTCTTCCCGGGCCCGCGGATCGCGGTCCTGCTTGCCCCAGGTATACAATTGCTCGATATAGACATTGTCAATATTGGTTTCTTCTTTGAGTTCACGGTAAGCCGCCGCATGGACGTCCTCGTTGTTTGCCACCACGCCGCCGGGCAAGGCCCACTTGCCTTTTTCGGCTGAAGATTTTCGTTTTATTAACAGCACCTGCAATTTGAGTTCCGGGGTTTTGCGGGGATTGTTAATGCTTTCGTCCCGTACTGTAAACAGCACGATATCAGCAGCCACCTTCATATTATGGCGCGCGTTAAATTCTGATTTTGTCATTTGTTCCATGTCTGATTATCACTCCTTACGCATCCGGTGTGATCGGCGGTCTGGCCTTATGGCCGCCTTGTACATACAGCTCATAAATACGGCGGAAGGTTTTATCGTCTACATCCTTCCCGCTAAGGAAGTCGTCAATCGCCTGATAGGGAATGCCCAGTTCCTCTTCATCCGGTCTGGCCGGGCTAGCATCAAGCAAATCAGGCGTAGGGCTTTTAGCGCAAATCTTCTCCGGATAATCCGGGAATGTTCTCAGCATGGCCCTGCCCTGAAATTTAGTCAACCCGAACAGCGGTAAAATGTCGGCCGCCCCGTCGCCGAATTTGGTAAAGAAACGGGTTACATTTTCTGAAGCGTGGTCTGTGCCGACAACCGCCATATTGCGCTGGCCGGCGACGGCATACTGCACCGTCATGCGAATCCTGGCTTTAACATTCCCTTTATGATAATCGGGTAACGCTTGGCCTGCTGCCATTTCATACGTAGAACAGAAAGCATCCACCGCAGGTTTGATATCAAAATGGATAACTTCATCCGGTTTAATAAAATTAAGGGCAAGCGCCACATCATCGGCGTCTACCTGGGTGCCGTAGGGCAATTTCATGGCAATAAATGTGCCCCCGGCTTTTTTGACTGCTGCCTGCGCTAGTTTACCCGCAAGGGTGGAGTCCTGACCGCCGGAAATGCCTAAGACCAAACCTTTCAAGCCGCTGCTTTTAAGAAAACTGCAGAGAAAATCGATCCTCCTTTCCACTTCCGTTGCCGGTTCGATTACCGGTTTTACCTGTAACTCTGCAATAATCTGCTTTTGGATGTTTTTATTTAGCATGTGTTCGCCTCCCTTAGTCCTACTTTATACTGTATATACCTGGTTTTCCTGTATGTATTGATAAACGGCTTCCGGCAACAGGTATCTGGGGTCTCCGCCGAATTCAAATTCTTCCCGGATATAACTGGAGCTTATTTCATTGACAATTCCCTTCCCCATCAGGATAAACTGCTGCTCATACCGCCGCAGCAGCACACTCCCTGCTATTACTTTGTACATATTGATGTCGTTTCGTTCCATTACTATAAAACGATTATTTTTAATTAATTCTTCGCTGTATTTCCAGTCGGGGATTTCTGGTAATAAATCGGCGCCCATAATAAAAAACACTTCCGCAGCGGGGTGCAGTTTTTTAAAATATTCCATGGTGTAATAGGTATAATACGTTCCTATATTGGCCTTCATTTCATAATCGCTGTATTCGAATTTTTCATTGCCGGCAAGCGCTAGTTTTAGCATTTCGAGCCGGTGCAAATCCTGCGTGGTTATGTTTTTATCCATTCGTTTACTGGAGGACGGCAGGAAAATAACCTTATCCAGTCTTTGCCTGCCAGCGACCGTATTTGCTGTCCAAAGATGCCCGTTCGTAATTGGATTGAACGAAGAACCATAGATGCCTACTTTCATGTTCTGTCCCCCTATGTTCGTAATGAGAATTTCTCTTTTCCTTCAAGTATTTCAATCAACCCTTGATATGTTCATATAGAACATATCATTATATTTGTTCTTATCATACCGAACAGAAGATTGACTGTCAAGCATTTTTTACTTAATGAGCAATCCTTCCCACATCGCGGGGACGGTTCTATCGATGCAGCTAAAAATGATTTGCGATAGTCCCGCGTTGTCACCGAGGGCGCGGAAACCTCAGGGAAACAAAAGAACCGTCCCCGCGTATCCAGGGACGGTTCTGCCGATGCATTTGAAGATAGTGTGCGAGAGTCCTGCGGGGCACCGGGGTGCGGAAAGCTCGGGGAAACGAAAGAACCGTCCCCGCGTATCTTTTTTAGGTTTTGCGCTGGTCGATAACCCAGGCCGATCCGTCGATGAGTTTGGCCCTTTTCTTCAATTGGGCCGCGACCTCCCCCACCTCCAGGTGGTTGGTGAACCGGTGGCCGCGGTTTTCTGTAATGGCAATCGATATGCTCATGATCTGAAACTGTTGTTTGTCGCCCCGGCGGTCAGGCACAATAATGTAGCCCCGCGCCAGGTCTTCCGGTGAATACAGACCGGGAATCCGGGCATCAAATTCACGGATAATGCGTTCGGCTATTGCGGTTGCCGCTGCCGGCTGGTAAACCAGGATTAAAAAGTCATCGCCGCCAATATGGCCAAGAAATATATCTTCCTGTTTGTAAGCTGCTGTAACTTCTTTAATAATGACGGCGGTCAGTTTAAGCACCCGGTCCCCCATTTCAAAACCGTATTTATCATTAAAGGCTTTAAAGTTATCCAGATCAATATACAAAGCCGCAAATTCATGCTGCAGCGCCTGTTTCAGTTTTTCCTCAATAACCAGATTGCCCGGCAGGCCGGTAAGGGGATTGGCATTGGCGGCCAGCATAATCCGCAGATTGGTGATACGGGACAGCAGCTCCATAACCGATACCGTTCCCAGGTATTTGCCCCGCTCGGTGACAATAATCAAATCATACAAGTTGGCTTCCGGCCTGTTGCGAGCCGCCTCCGCCACTTGTTCCAGGGAGCAGCCGGCCTCTACGCTCAGCGGCTGTTCGTCCATAATCAGCTTTATAGGCCGCCCATAGTACAGCGAAACACCGTATTGACTGCTCAACTGATAGTTCATGAAATCGCGCATGACGAGGCCAACCGGCTCATCATTTTCGACCACGACAATGCCTTGCCATTGTTCACTGTCCAGGCGCTTCTTTACGTCTACCACCAGCACATCGCCCTTGAAATGGGGGGTGCGCTGGATAATGTCGCCAATCTGCTCAAAGCCGGTTAAGGTAAAGCCGGCCTGTTCCTGACTTGGTTCCCGTTCCTGCTCCGGCCTGGCCGCCGGCAGGGCGGCAATGGCCCCAATCATACTGAGCGGCGATCTATTTTCACCAAAGGTGGCTATCCCGCTGACCAGGACCCACTGATACGCCTCCTGCACCGCGTTGCGCAGCCGGTATTCACAAGTATAAACTGCTGCATTGCCCGAAAAATAGGCGGCTAAAGCGTTCCGGCGCTTTTTCCGGTCTTCGGGGTGAACCCAGCTGTCAAAAGCGTCAAAATGCGCCCCCAGACCGGCCGGCTCATAACCCAGCAGTTTTTTGATATCACCGGACCACACGGTAGCGCGGCTGTTGCTGTCCCATTCCCAGATCACATCCTGGGTGGCGTAAGCAAGCTGTCGGAACTTTTCGGCATCTTGCTCGATAGTCTGCCGGTATCTGTTGAAATTGACCAGCATGTTTCGCAGACTGACCAACAGCTGTTCGGTATCCAGATTCTTAAAGCG
>JAEZQV010000234.1 GCA_023441125.1 Bacillota bacterium | reverse complement strand
TGAACTGACAAGAGTAAGCACGATAAACAGAGCCCCAATGACAACAAATATACTGTGTTTTGCTACTTTCAAACAGATACCTCCAGATCTTTACTTATAGTTTCATGTTCGACATTGCCAGAAAATTTCCTGTGGGACTAAAGGCTCAATCAGCCGGTTAGAAAACTTATGGTAAATTACTCGTTTCTGCTGTTGACAATGCCGTTATGAATGTGTATACTTAATAACTGTGAGCCGGGGCGTAGCGCAGTTTGGTAGCGCGCTTGGTTCGGGACCAAGAGGCCGCAGGTTCGAATCCTGTCGCCCCGACCAGTTAAAATTCTAGCGTAAGGCAACCCGAAGCCTTAGATCAATCTTGTCAGTAGCTGACCTTTTATATTGAAGCTAACTTCTTAATTAAGTAAGAAGTTTTTTTTATTGTTAAGGAGTTTCTTTCCTATATATAATATGCATATAAGTTTGAGGCCGCTTATCTAATACAGATAAGCGGCCTCAAGTTTGTCCAGCCATAGCTATTTACATCAGCCGGAAAAATAGCGATAGGCCAAAATGGCGAGTATAATCCGGTAATACGCAAAGGATGCCAGGGTAGAATTGTTCAAAAACCGCAAAAACCATACTATTGAAATATAGGCGGTAATGAAGGCAACCACAAAGCCAATAAAAATCATTGTGAAATCACCACTGTTCAGTTGGTGCCATATTTTCATTACATCATAACTGCAGGCCACCAGCATGAGTGGCACGGCAATAACGAAAGAAAACTCAGCCGCCGCTTTGCGGCTCATACCTAGTAACAGGCCACCGGCAATGGTTGAGCCTGAACGGGAGAAACCAGGCCATAGCGCAAAAATCTGAAAAGCCCCCACGAAAAAAGCCTGGGATATTGTCATATTGTCCACATCACTCGTTACCGGCTGTTTAGAGATTTTTTCGGCAGCAAGCATAAAGATAGCGCCGGCTATTAGCCCAATGATAACCGTATAGGGCGAGAATAAGTACAGCTTTATCGGTTTGTGCAACAGAAAGCCCACACCCATAACAGGCACAATACCGGCTAACACATGCAGTACTGTCAAGCCACTGCGTTTTGCTGTTAACATCCCGCAAAACTTTTCCCGGTATAAAATAAAGACAGATAATATGGCTCCTAATTGGATAAATACTTCAAAGACACTGGCCTTTTCTCCCTCAAAACCCAGCAGCGAGCCAACCAAAATCATATGCCCGGTTGAAGAAATCGGCAAAAATTCAGTAAGCCCCTCCACAATACCAATAATCACGGCAATTATGTTTTCGTTCATCATACGTTGTTCCCTCCAGCAGCATCAATATATTCAGATTTCTGCACTAAACATTTTCCTAATTATTATATAAAGTAATTATGAAAAATAACTGAAAAAGGACCGGCAGCCGGTCTATTTTCCCTCATTCGGCAATAAAACTGCGCCAAGCAAAATGAATGCCTGGCGCAGGAATAAATCATATAACTTTTTTCTTTTTAAGAATGATCTTCAATAGCACTTTGGTATATTCTCAAAAAATAACCATGGCAATCAGAACAATCAATGCAATCACAATCAGAACGACAACAGCAAGCCATACCTGCCAATTCGCGAAATTATGAACGGCAGCGAAACCTTCCACGGCAGTATTGGTTTTGCGTCCTATATCACTAATCGCCTGTTTGATTTTTTCTGTATCCATATTAAACCTCCCTATTATGTTATATTATTATATTCACTTTCTATGTAAGCCGTCCATCAAGCGGTAAATATCCTGAACGCTCCTTCGCCCATAGCACCCGGCAGCTTCCCAACGGCATATTACCTAAAAATCTTGCTTGGCATTATCTATAAAAATAAACAAGGCGGCCTCCAGCAGATTAAAAATCTGTGTTGGAGACAGCCTTGTTGTTTTAATGATCCGGTCAATCCAGCCTTCAGGAACACACGCCACACCGTTTACAGCCACTACTGCAGGGCGGCGTTGTTTTTTCTTCCCGGGCCCGGTCAAATTCCGCCAGTAAATAGGCCTTATCGAAGCCCATGTTCAGATTACTCCAGGGCAATACTTCCTCATACGCTCTTGTCCGGTACAGATACCACGCTTCATCAACGTTATGCGTCTTAAGAGCTTGTTTCCAAGCTTTCACACCACCATGAGCTGCCGCGGTAAGCAATACCGCTCCCAGTTTTCGGTCGCCCCGCGCCAGCACACTTTGAATATAGGCTTCCCGGGGTTGCTCAATCAAAACTTCTATACCCCGCACCTTTTTTAAAGCGGACTGAATATGCTTGAGCTTAGACGCTACCTCTGCCTGCGAGGCCATCGGCAGCCATTGGAAAGGCGTAAACGGTTTGGGAATGAACGGGTTAATACTTAATGTCAATATCCCTTTGCTGCCCAGAGAATCCATATGCCGTTTTACCTTTTCGGCCATAGCAATAATGGCAGCTATATCTTGTTCGCTTTCTCCCGGCAGACCAATCATGATATATAAGCGCACATGCCGGATGCCGGCTGTTGCGGCAGTAGCAATGGCCGTAAAAAGGTGTTCATCAGTAATCTGTTTATTAATGATTTGCCGTAACCGCTCACTGCCGGCCTCCGGCGCCAATGTAATCGTTTTTTGTCCGCTACCGGCCAAAGCTGCCACCAACGAAGCTGTCAGCGAGTCGGCCCGGAGCGAAGCCACCGACATCGCCAGCCCCTGGTCCAGAATCAAATCGCACAATTTATCAATTTCCGGATAGTCCGAGATAGCCGCCCCCATAAGACCGACTACTTTTGCTCCCAGCCGTTTGGCATTGTTTATGCCCGCGGCAATTTGCGCCAGAGAGCGGACCCGCGGCTTGCGAAAACAGTAGCCGGCCATACAAAACCGGCAGTGCCGGCCGCAGCCCCGGGCAACTTCGATAAGATACATGCCCTTAAACTCAGTATCAGCAGTCATTATCACGGTTTGTCCCGGCCAGCGTTCCAAATCTTTGACATAGCGCCGGTTAATCTGCCCGGGCACTTCTTCCCGCGGCTCATAGCGCTCAATTGAACCGTTAGCCGCGTATACGGGCTGATAAAAAAGCGGAACATACACACCCTCTAGCTGGGCCAGGCGCAATAGCAGTTCTTTCCTGGGCAGGCCTTGCGCTACGGCAGCGTAATAGCAATCCAGAAATTCGTGGATTACTTCTTCGCCTTCGCCAATGATGCAGGCATCAACAAAATCGGCAAGCGGTTCCGGATTAAAGGTGGCACAGGGACCGCCGATAATAACTAACGGGTCGCCCTCCTGCCGCTTAGCTGCCAATACCGGCACTTTTCCCGCCAGGAGCATCGTCAGCAGATTAAAATAATCCATCTCAAAGGATACGGCAAAGGCAATCAGCGGGAACTCATAGAGCGGCAAGCGGTTTTCAAGACTCATTAACGGCGTGTTCGTCCGCAGATATTCATCCAATATCTTCTTTTCAGGCAGAAACAGCCGTTCACAGGCAGTATCGCCCCGGCTGTTTACTTGCTCATAAATAATATGCAGCCCCAGATTTGACATACCAACATGATACGTATTCGGATATACCAGCGCCATCGGCCGGCGGGAACCAGGCGCGTAGGCCATGGTTCCCTGTTCAGCCGCTACCACCTTCTGCAAACGCTCTTTCAGCTGCCACGACACTTACAATCACTTCCACCCGTAATATCGCCTGTAAGGTATTTTGCTTTACATTACAGTAGTATATTACTGTTTACTAAAATTATTGCGTCCTGTTTTACGCCCGCATTCTTTCGACTATCTCCTGCCAGATTACTACCTGGTTAGCCGCTAAACTTGCCGCAGCATCGACTAAGCGCTGATTGCGCGAGCCCCGAAAGGCTAAACCCAAATCGCGCTCGCTCTCACGGTATAAGCCGTCAACCAGGATATCCGTATCATCGAGCAGCCGCCCAATACTTTTATTATGGATTGCCATGGCTGCCAATTGCTCGAAAGTGAAGCCCGTGTAGGTAACAATATCGAGTCCCAGCATTTTTACCTGCTGGGCCAGCTGGGCCAGCGGGCCGGGCTGATGAAAAGGTTCACCACCGGAAACAGTTACCCCTCTTAACAGCTTATTGCGGGCAACTGTTTTTTTGATATGGTTGAAAAGACCTTCGGTATCAACAGTATAACCGGCCTGTAGGTCATGGGTATCAGGATTATGGCAACCGGCGCAATGGTGCGGACACCCCTGGGCAAAAATGACCATGCGCAAGCCGGGCCCGTCCACAATACTTTCCTCCGTTATGCCGGCAATTCTAAGCTCCATATCGCATTCCCTTCCTAAATATGCCGTACTCTTTGTTTTAATTCATTGAGTTTGGCATCATTAAACCTGTCCACGGTACTCAGATAGCCCGTAATGCGGCGTACACGGCGTACACTGGTCGTACCGCAGGAAGGACATTCTTCGGTATCAATTACACCGAGATGGCCGCAACCCTCACAAAAATCGACCGGATAGTTAAAGCCGGCATAACCAAAGTCACATTTACGCATATGACGGATAATTTCTTCCAATGCCCCCAGATTATTGACCGGCGGCGCACCAAATTCCACATAGCTGATATGTCCGGCGTTGGCAAATTTATGGTAAACACCTTCAATGCGGATTTTATCAAAAACACTGATCGGATAATTTACCGGGATGTGGAAAGAGTTTGTATAGTATTCCTTGTCGGTTACGCCCGGAATCAGTCCGTATTCGCGGCGGTCCATTTTTACGAACCGGCCGGACAGACCCTCCGCCGGCGTAGCCAACAGTGTATAATTCAGATCGTAGTGCTCAGCGGCCCGGTCAATCTTGTCCCGCATAAAAGCGACAATCTCTTCGCCCATAATTTGCGCTTCTTCATTTTCACCATGATGATAGCCGGTTAAAGCAGTTAATGTTTCAGCCAAACCGATGAAGCCTACCGATAGCGTACCGTTTTTAATAACATCTTCGATATAATCATTAGGCCGCAGCTTGTCCGAATCGATATACAGACCTTGCCCCATTAGGAAAGGCATGTCCCGCACTTTTAACTGGGCCTGGACTTGATAGCGGTGATACAGCTGTTCGCAGGTCAAATCAATAAATTCGGCCAGACTTTGATAAAACTTCATAAAATTACGTTCAGATTTGATGGCCAGACGCGGTAAATTAATGGTGGTAAAGCTTAGGTTTCCCCGTCCATCCGTTACCTCCGGACCGCAGCGGTTGGCCATTACGCGGGTACGGCACCCCATGTAGCCGACTTGATCGCCATATTCTTTATTAAAGGAGGAATCCATGAAGCTGAAAGTAGGATTAAGACGCTGCGCCGCAACACGAATTGCCAGTTTGAATAAATCATAGTTGGGGTCGCCCGGATTGAAATTTACCCCTTCCTGTAAACGGAAAATAATATTGGGGAAAATAGGGTTTTCACCCCGTCCTAACCCTTTCTCATAAGCTAAGAGCAAGTTCTTGGTTACAGCCCTGCCGGCAGGTGAAGTGTCAGTACCGACATTAAGACTGGAGAACGGTACCTGGGCGCCCGCCCGCGAATGCATACTGTTCAAATTATAAATGAGCGCCTCCATGGCCTGGTACACTTCTTCCCCACTGGCTTTCTCCATAAAGGGGGCCATATCACGATCAAAAAAAGCAAACGACTGGCCGCCATGCATATCATTCTGTGAGCTCTGCAGGATAATTGCCGCCAGCGCCGTGGCCGAAGAAGGACGTTTGGGAGAGCGGATATAGCCATGACCGTTATTAAACCCTTTATCCAGCAGCTTTCCTAACGGAATCTGAACGCAGGTCAATGTTTTGCCATAAAAGTCGAGGTCATGGATATGATAGTCTCCTTTGACATGAGCCTGCGCAAATTTTTCCGGTATCAGACGGTTTAGATAAAAGGCCTTACTGGCCGCACTGGCAATCTGCAGCATCTTGGCCGACGGCGAGTTGGAAACATTCGCATTTTCCCGGCTGGTTTCGACCAGGATTTCTCCCACGGCGTCCATCAGATCCGACTTAGCCTCCCGCATCCGGGTTCGCTTGGCCCGATGCAATATATAAGCTTTGGCAGTCTTGGCGTGGCCTGTTTCGATCAGCACCTTTTCCACTGCATCTTGAACATCTTCCACGCCAAACAAGCCGCCATTATATTTTTGTTTTAAAAACTTTAACACCTCAAGCGTTAATTCCAGCGCTAACTGACGGTCGGCACCGCCTACCGCCTTTGCCGCCCGGTAAATGGCCTCCGTTATTTTGCTTTCGTCAAAATCAACTTCCCGTCCATCGCGTTTCTTTATCTTAATAAACATACTTTTCCCCCATATTCTATTTACTCTTTATGCTGCGTTTTCATAAGGAGTTCAAGTTCCTGCATAAAGTTATTAATATCAGCAAATTGCCGGTATACTGAAGCAAACCGCACATAGGCAACCTGGTCAATCTCCTTGAGATGGTGCATGACCAATTCGCCGATCTGCCGGGTGGATACTTCCCGCTCGATACTACTATGAATGTCCTTCTCGATTTTACTTACAGCTATTTCAATCACTTTTACAGGTACCGGCCGTTTTTCACAGGCCCTTATTATCCCGCCAAGCAGTTTACTCCGGTCAAACATCTCCCGGCGGCCATCCTTTTTAATAACCATAAGCGGTATTTCCTCAACCACTTCATAGGTAGTAAACCGGCGAGCGCAAGCAGCGCATTCTCGCCTGCGCCGAATAGAATTTCCTTCATCGGCTGCTCTTGAATCGACAACCTTGCTGTCAATTACTCCACAAAATGGGCAGCGCAAATCACACCACTCCTTGAATCCTTTGCTAAATATGCTATAATAGATATGTAGCAACCCAGACTTCACACCAAAACACTATATATTGTGTTCCACATCTATATTATACGCCATATGTTGTGTATTTCCTGCCTATGGGGGGAAATTTATGCAAAAAAAACTCTAACCTTATGTTCAGGTTAGAGTTTTTTTATTAATCATGCTTTAGTTCGCCAAAGTTACCGGCTTCCACTAAAATTACATCCATGCCAATTTTATTGATTTTATCCCAGGGAATAACCACATCTTCATTCCGCCCAAACAAACCCAGAAATCTGCCGATCCCCGGCACAACGATAGCCGTTAACCGTCCGGTCTCAACGTCAATTTCTATATCTGTTATAGTACCCAGACGTTTTCCATCCATTACATTTATAACTTCTTTTAGTTTCAAATCGCTGGTTTTTAACATGTATCCCCCTCCTCTCCCGCACGCACTGCGTATGTAGCTTTGATTTCTACAATAAGTATATGAAGGACAAGGGATAAATGTGTGCCAAATATTTATTTATTAAAAAACTCAGCAATTTTCCAGCGGATTTCAGGAACCGCTTTTTGGTCTTGCGCATTTCCCGGGTTTGCCGAAACCGGCGCCAACGCGGTGCTGGCGCCATCAATAAAACAGAGTGGCGGGAATAAGACACACCACCAGTTCTGGCCGGCGGCAGCGCCTAAGAGAATGCGGACGGCATGATATTCACCGGCCGGCAAGGTAAGAGCCCCATAGGAACGGACGGGAAACTCAAATGTTCCTAACTGTACGTCGACAGGATAATAAGCGCCGTTTTCCGCCAGTGTTCTCTTGGCCAGCAGCAGTATGTCCTGTTTGTGTCCGGTAATAATGTTTTCCGCTGTCCTGGCATCAGTAACATCCTGGACATACGGTGTCAGGTAAGCCACAACGGCATCACGGACTTTTAGTTTGACCTGCTGGTCTTCTATACTGTCGCTGTTCGCTAAAATATGCAATCTCACATAATCACCGCGATTCGGGACGGCAGAACCATACTCCTGCTGGTACAGCAACATATACCAGCCGCCAAGAATCATACCGGCTGCTGCCACTAAGCATATTTTCATTGTTAAGGATAGTTTTCTCCTCATGGTATTGCCTCCCACTTACAACAAAACTCTATATATATTTGCGCATATGACCTAAAGCCGCTTTCTCCAGCCGGGACACCTGCGCCTGCGATATGCCAATTTCTTCGGCAACCTCCATCTGGGTCTTGCCTTCAAAGAATCTAAGGGTGAGAATATGCTTCTCCCGCTCGCTCAGTTTGCGCAGCGCCTCTTTGATGGCCACCCCTTCCAGCCAGCTTAAATCCAGGTTTTTATCGTAACTGATCTGATCAATCACAAAAATCGGATCACCGCCGTCATGATAATTGGGTTCAAACAGGGA
>JAEZQV010000226.1 GCA_023441125.1 Bacillota bacterium | reverse complement strand
CCCAGCATACTGCCTAACAGCATGCCGCCGCCAAAGAGGCCGGCGTTGCGCAGGAAGCCGCCGGTATTAGCCTGCTGGGCAGCCGGCTGCTGCATAGTCGGCGCATTGGCTTTGGCAGCCGGCGCTTTATCACTATAGCTTTGGGCCGGGGCGGAAGGCTTATACTCGCTGGTAGTGTCTTTGGCCGGTGCTGCCTGCATCGTGGTTGGCGGTTTGACGGATGACGGAGCGGACGTTTTCGGTTTGGAACCGCTTACGGCGGCAAAGCTTACTGTATTACAAACAAACATGAACACAACAGTCAGTAGCAAAAGTTTTTTCATTCGTAAAATTACTCCTCCTTGTAGGTTTTTACATCTTCGGGAAAGGTGTATATTTCCGCTAAATTAGGCAGTTCTCCTGATAAATAACGATCAATGTCATGGACATCGATATAAAATGTGCAGGCCACTTCCAGATAACCCTGCTCCTTGGCCTGACTGAGATCCCGGATGGCCAGCAGCCGTTCGCGCAGTTCCAGGCAATCTTGCTGGGAGGCTGTTACGTTGAGGGTTGCCAGGGGAATACCATACTCTCTGAGTACGTCTTGCAGGGTCATTCTTTCTGACATTGCTGTAATCACCACTTTGTTATATTTTGCCCTCGCTAGCAAGGCTTAACACCATCAATGTAATATGAAAGTGAAAAAAAGTCAAGGTTTAGCCGGTAAAAGGATGACGGGAGCCGGGCGCCTTGCTATAATAGAGAACATAGTAAATGACAGCTAAGTGAGGTTTATTCATGCGCAAATTTGTAAAGGTTACGGAAAGTGTTGTTACGCCGCTTGAACCGCGGCGCACCGATATTTTAGGCGGGGAATGCCTGGTAGAGGTACGGTTTGTGGAAAGCCGCAGCGAGGCGGCCGGCTGGTTGTATGAGTATGAGATAAGCGGCGAAGTCGGCAAAGTGGAAAAATTTTTGCTGCGTTTAAAAGATATTGAGCAAAAACGGGCTTAAGTCCGGTTGGCGCAGCTTTTTCGGATCAGCCAGCGGGTAGCCGGTACACAGGCCAGCAGAATAAAGAGCAGACGGAATAATTGATAGGCAACCACGATAGGCAGGTCGGCATTGACCGCCATGGCTGTCAGGCCCATTTCCGATATGCCGCCGGGAGCCATGCTGATAAAGGCCGTTACAAAGGACGCCGGATAGATATGCGAGTAAACGTAGGCTATGCCTAACAGCAGCAAGATGACTGACAACACACTAACGAAATTGGCCACGGCTATTTTTTTCCAGTTGCTGATGCTGCCGAAATCCACATCCTGTCCCATCCTGATACCCACACAAATCTGCGCTATGGCAATAACGGGCGCCGGCAATACCGGCGCCTTCACCCCGGCCAGCACCAGACTGGCCGTGCCCAGCACCGGAGCCAGGACATATACGCTGGAAATCTGCAGGCGTTTGGCAAGCTTGATCAAAATCAGAATGATCAGGGCAAACAACGTCAAAACCGGTAACTGGTCGGCCGCCAGGGGAGAAGCTGCGCTGCCGGCAGCGGCAGGCCCGCCGGCAATACCGTGGAGCGCCAGCATAGGGACAACCGATAACACGGTAAGCACCCGGACGGTTTGCATGAGTGTTACCGCCGATAAATTTATCCCTTCGATTTCCTCGCAAATCGCGGACATTTGGGACAGTCCGCCGGGAATGCTGCCCATCAGGCTGTTGGGTAAGCCCACACCGGTATAGCGACCGGATAGATAGCCGGTGCCCAGGCAGAGGCTAATCAGCAGCAGCGTCATTGTCAGCATCACCGGCAGCTGCTGCACAACCTGATGAGCCACCGCCGGGGTAAACGGGCTGCCCAGCATATAGCCCAGGACGACCAGACCGGCATTACGGACCTGCTTTGGCCAGGACAATGGTTTTTTGCCAACCACCATTGCCAGGGCCATGGGCCCTAATGTCCAGGGAATGGGCAGATGAAGCAGGAAAAATATAAACCCGCTGGCAGCAGCTAGTAAAAAAATAAGCAAATTTTGTTTATACATATGTTCACCTATTAAAACGTAATGAATATATAGTATCATTTTTACAGAGAAAGCGAAAATACGACAGAGCTTAATTTACAGGCTCTGTCGTATTTATTAGCGGCTTAGTAGGTGCAGGCGCCGTTTTAGAAAGGAATAATGCCGATTAGCAGCGAGAAAGTCAGCATGACCAGCGAAGTGCCGATCGCCCACAGCAGGGTGTATTTTTGAAAATCACCGAAATCAACGCCGCACAAGCCTACTAACAGATAGGTTGAGGCAACAAGCGGGCTCAGGAGATGGGCTCCCTGGCCAATCAGGGACGCGCGGGCGATTTCCGCCGGTGTGATGCCATAGGTTGCTGCCGTCTTAACGAGAACAGGGATAACGCCAAAGTAGAAGGCATCGTTCGTCAAAAAGAAAGTGAACGGCAGGCTGGCCAGGGCAGTAATAAGAGCCAGGTGGGGTCCCATCGACGGCGGGATGACGGAAACCAGTGAATTAGCCATGGCATCCACCATTTTTGTGCCGGACATGATCCCCATGAAGATACCGGCGGCAAATACCATAACAATTACCGGTAACGCGTTGGCGGCGTGGGTGGCAATGCGGACCTGCTGCTCTTTCAGTTTAGGGTAGTTGATAATAAGCGCCAGCGAGGTGCCAAGCATAAACAGGACGTTCAGCGGAAGAAGTTCTTTCACCAAGGCAGCCAGCAGCAAAACCGTCATGCCCAGATTAACCCAAAACAGCTGCGGGCGTTTTAGCCGCTGACTTTCTTCAGCAACAGCGTCAGTCGCGGTTTCCGCCACCATGTCCTCTAGCTGGAGTGTGCCGAGGCGGGCGCGTTCTTTGAGGCCGATGCGGTACGCCACAAACAGTACCCACAGGGTACCGGCAGCCATAGCCGGTATCAGCGGGACAAATACAGCGGCTGCCTCCAGATTGAGAGCGCTCATTACCCGGCCGGTGGGTCCGCCCCAGGGCAAGATATTCATGACGCCGTTCTGCATAATGGCCATAGCCGGCAAAACCAAAGGGTGAATGCCCAGCCGGCGGTGTACCGCCAGCAAGGCGGAACAGGTAATCATATAGGTAGTAGAGCCGTCGCCGTCCAGAGAAACAATGCCGGCTAATACGGCGGTGCCCACGACAACTTTCAGGGGATCGCCTTTTGCCGCTTTCAGAATCCGGTTAATTAACGGATCAAACAAACCGGCGTCAATCATAACACCAAAATAGAGAATGGCAAAACAAATCATGATACCGGTAGGAGCTACTTTTTTGATGCCGTCCAGTGACATGGCTCCCAGATCGGGGCCGAAACCAAGCGCCAGGCCAAATGCCATCGGCACCAGCATAAGGGCGGTCATGGCCGAAAGCCGTTTAGACATAATGAGATACATGAAGATGATAACCATTAAAAATCCTGAAAAAGCGAGCATAGGAAGGATCTCCTCTCTGACTAAAAATTAAGACAATTGCCGTCGGTACGATTTTGAGTATAGAGTATGACGGTGTATAAGTAAAATTCAAACTGTTTATGGCTGGTTATCAAAGAAAGTTATAAGAATATTTACAATTGCGAAATCCTTGCGGCGGTCAAAAGTAAAGTATAGGCCCGTGCCATGACGCACGGGCCTATACTTTACTTTTGCGATAAAATCATACCGCGAAAATCAGTTTTTTTGATAAATTCTACGAAGGCACTGACAATATTCATTTCCAGCATTTCTTCGTGGTAAAGCATCCAGGTCCGGCGCAGCAGCGGCTGTCCGTCTTTAGCGGTAAGCACGATTTTGTTGAGATTCTCAATATTGTTAACGATCATGGTAGGCATAATGCCATAGCCTAGGCCGTTCACCACCATCTCCCTGCAGGTGGACAGTTTGTCCACTTCCATGCTGATGGAGGGCGGGTCGACAAAGTTTTCCCGCCACCATTTATCAATCTGACCTTTGATTAAAGCGTCGGTTTGATAGTTAATGCGCGGCAGCGATGGCAACTGGCTCAGATCGATTGCATTCATGGACGCAACACAAATCGGTTCCTCAAACAAAAGATGCTGCCGGCCTTGCCAGCCGTAATCCGAACTCACCAGGCCAACATGAATATCCTGGTTGTGGACCAGATTAAAGATGTCGCGGCTCCAGGTGGTTGTCAGCTTAAATTCCACCTGCGGGTATTCTGCTTTGAATAATTTAAGCAGGCGGGGCAGCATGTACATGGTTAAATAGCTGGAAGCGCCCAGCCGCAATGTTCCGGCTACCGAGGTGCTCATATCCGCTACGCGTTCTTTTATGTTACGCAGGTTAAGGAGCATATCGGCCGCCGATTTGGCAACATATTCGCCCTGCGGTGTGAAATGTACGCCTTTGCTGGTCCGGTAGACAATTTTGATGCCGAAATATTCTTCAATTGATCTGAGGCGCGCGGTTAAAGCGGGTTGGGAGATGAACAAAGCCTGCGCTGTTTTCGTAATATTTTTTTGCTCATAAAGCATTTGCAAAATGAGCCAGTCCCGGTCTTCCATTGGGAGTCCTCCTGCGTCTGCTGTTTCTATGGTTTAGTATTTACGCCGCCGGTAAATAGTTTCCTGCCGGGTACGGAAAGTTCCTGTGCTGATATACAAATATGTTATGGCTTGCAATCGTGTATATGTATTGTTGTTGTTTCAGAATATTAGTTATAATATGACCGAAGCAGATTGTCAATCACGGGGGAGGATTATGTTATGACTAAAGTGCTGAAACCGGCGCAGGCCGGCAGCGTAGAATCCAGTGATATTCTAATTATGCTGGCTCCGGCTGAACCCGGAGATGGAATAAAGATTGAGCTGATTAGCCCCACCATGCAGCAATACGGCGAGCAGATCAAGCGGGTAATTATACAAACGCTAAGGTCGCACGGCGTCCGGGATGCCGTCGTTCATGCCAATGATAAAGGGGCTTTAGACTTTGCCATCGAAGCCCGGGTCACAACGGCAGTAAGCCGGGCCTTGCGCTAGGGAGGGGAGATACTATGGATAAGAAATTGCGGCGCGCTATGATGTTTATGCCGGGAAATAATCCGGCCATGCTGCAAAATGCCGGTATTTACGGCGCCGATACCGTAATATTTGATCTTGAGGATGCCGTGGCCATCAGTGAGAAAGATGCCGCCCGCCATCTGGTGCACAATGCTATTAAACACATCAAGTATCCCTGTGAAGTAGCCGTACGCATCAACCACATTCAGACGCCGTACGGCATCGACGATTTAACTGTGGTGCTGGCTGCGCAGCCTGATTTAATCCGCCTGCCCAAGGCTGAATTGCCGGGGGATATCGCGGCAGTGGACGCCATTATCAGTGAAGCGGAGCAACGCTACGGTTTTGCCGCCGGATCGATCCGAATGATGGCGGCTATTGAAACGGCCAAGGGGCTGCGTAACGCCTACGAGATTGCCACTGCCAGCCCGCGCATGGAGGCGATTGCCATTGGCGGGGAGGACTTTATTGCCGATCTTAAAACTACGCGCAGCAAAGACGGCAAAGAATTGTTTGTTGCCAGATCGCAGCTGTTATTAGCCGCCCGCGCCGCCGGCATCGATGCCATTGACACTGTTTTTTCCGATATTAACGACGAGGAAACGTTTATTGCCGAGGTGCAACTGATTAAACAGCTGGGATTTGACGGTAAATCGGTTATCAATCCGAGCCAGGTGCGGATTGTTCATCAGCTTTTTACCCCGGGGGAAAAAGAAATTGCCCACGCCCAGCGGGTCATTGCGGCCTATAAGGCGGCGGCCGAACGCAATTCCGGAGTTATCAGCCTTGACGGCAAAATGATAGATACACCGATGGTGCTGCGGGCTGAACGTGTGCTGGCGTATGCCCGGTCGGTAAAAAAGTAACAGGGGGAAGTACATCATGATGAATGCAGCTGGCAGAATTATTCCGGATCAAATAGCAGGTTATAATACGGTCCGCCCGTATGCAGGCCCTTTCGCCACCAGGCCTGCGGGCCGTTTGGCCGGCCCTAAAATCAGGTTTGCCGCTCCTAAGTCGGAAAAACTGGTAAAGTCGCTTGGTGAGGCTGTAGAAGCCGCCGGGTTAAGGGACGGTATGACGATTTCTTTTCATCATCACTTCCGGAACGGGGATTTTATTTTGAATCAGGTTGTGGAAGCCATCGCCCAAAAAGGAATTAAAGGCCTGACGCTGGCGCCCAGTTCATTAAATGACGTGAATGACGCCATTATTCCATTTATTGAACAGGGTATCATTACAGCCATAGAAACAAGCGGCGGCCGCGGCAGGCTAGGCAAGCTCATGACCTCAGGCAAACTGGCCCGGCCGGCCATTATCCGCTCTCACGGCGGCCGGGCGCGCGCGATTGAAGCCGGCGATCTGAAAATTGATGTGGCTTTTATCGGCGCTCCCTGCTGTGACTGTTACGGCAATATCAACGGCATTCAGGGACGCTCGGCCTGCGGCTCGATGGGGTATGCCATGGTCGATGCCGCGTATGCCGATAAAGTGGTGGCGATTACCGATAACCTTATGCCCCATCCGGTACAGCCGGTCAGCATTCCGCAGACTCAGGTCGATTTTATTGTGGTGCTGGACAGTATTGGTGACCCGCACGGCATTGCTTCGGGTGCGCTCAGGATCAGCCGTGATCCGCGGGAACTCCTTATTGCCGAATATGCTGCCGGCGTCATTGAGCATTCCGGGTACTTTAACGATGGCTGGTCGCTGCAACTGGGCAGCGGGGGAGCTTCTTTGGCAGCCGCCAAATTTATCAAGGAAAAAATGCAGGTCAGGCAAATTACAGCCAGCTTTGGGGTGGGGGGAATTACCGCGCCTTTTGTGGATATGCTGGAACAGGGGTTGATCAAGACCGTCTTTGATGTGCAGGATTTTGACATTCCCTCCATCGAATCATTGAAAAACAATCCCAATCATCTTGAGATGTCGGCGTCTTACTACGCCAATCCCCACAGCGGCGGGCCGATCGTCAACAATCTGGATGTAGTTATTTTAAGTGCCACCGAAGTGGATGTTGATTTTAATGTCAATGTTATTACCGACTCCAACGGCATTATCATGGGGGCATCCGGCGGCCATTCCGACACGGCGGCCGGCGCAAACCTGGCTATTGTTGTGGCCCCGCTGCTCAGGGGGCGCCTGCCCATGGTCTTGGATAAAGTCAACACCATTGTGACTCCGGGAGAAACCGTCGATGTGATTGTAACCGAACGGGGCATCGCCGTTAACCCGCGCCGAACCGACCTGCTGGCCAATCTCAAGGACTCCGGCCTGCCGGTCATGGGCATCCATGATCTGCAGCAGCTGGCCTACGACATGGCCGGCAAACCTGCAGCCATTCGCGTAAGTGATGAGGTGGTGGCTGTTGTTGAATACCGTGACGGGACGATTATCGATGTGATACGCAAACCGCTGTAAGCGGCATATGGGTTTTCCATTTCGGGCAAAGTATGGTAGAATTGGATAGATACTGAGGAAGGGAGAGAGGGGATTGCAGGAGATTACCCTGCAAGCTGTTCTGGCAGCCAAGGAACAGCTTGCTTTCCTTCAGGCGGAATTACGTCAAAGGCACCATTTGCCGCTGGTCAGCTTTACCACGAATATTCCCGGGCCGGTTAAAGACAGCCCTGTTATCCAGCGGCTGCTGCGGCGGGCGGTGGATGCCTTCCGGGATATTGCGCCGGCCAAGGGCTTTGAGATTAGGGAGGAGCGGTTTGTCTACCGGGTCACCGGCCCTGCTGCCGTACTGGCTGTCCGCGGTGAGGCTGTTCAGCTAAAACAGGCCGGGATCGGCATTGAGCAAGCCGGCTTTTTTTCCCGGCTGCTTGACATTGACGTCTTTGATGCCGCCGGCCGGCAAATAGCCCGCAGCCTGTTGGACCAGCCGGCACGAACCTGCTTTCTTTGCTCTGAGCCGGCGGTTCTGTGCCGGCGGTCCGGTAAACACAACCCGGCGGAACTGGCCGGTAATGTTCAGGACAGATTGTCGGCCTTCGCCGCCGCAGAGACCGATCCTTGGCCGCAACCTGTCTGGGATATTGGTTCCTGGGCGGTGGAAGCGATGCTGATGGAAGCCGCCTGCACACCGGCGCCCGGTTTGGTTGACCGGGATAATGCCGGTGCGCACCGGGACATGGATTTTTTTACTTTTCTGATGAGCAGCAGTGCGCTGGCCGGCAGTATGTTCCGGTGTGCTGCTGCCGGGCACGGTCACGAGGGACAGCCTGAGGCGCTGCTGCCGGTGCTGCGCTATATTGGCAAAGCCGGTGAAATGCAGATGCTGCGGACTACCGGCGGGATTAACACGCAGAAAGGCCTGGTGTTTTTGCTGGGGCTGCTGACGGCAGCGGCTGCTTTCCTTAGCCGGCGGACAACTGCCGTAACGGCCGGGCAAATTCTCGATACCGTAGCGGTCATGACCCGGGGCATTGTGGCCCGCGAGCTTGCGCCCCTGGCCGGGAACCAGGCGGACAGAATGACTGCCGGTGAGAAATTATACCGGCAGTTTGGGGTAACCGGGATTCGCGGTGAAGTAGAAGCCGGTATACCCAGTATTCGCCAGCAGGGGCTGCCGGTGCTCAAAGCGGCGCTGGCCGCCGGTTTGTCTTTAAATGATGCTTTGGTGCACACGCTTATGAGTTTGATGACCGTGGTGGCGGATACAACCATACTAAACCGCCACAGCCGGGAAATTCTGCTTGACGTGCAGAGCCAGGCCAAGTATATAATGGATATTGGCGGTATGCTTACAGACATTGGCAAAAAACAGATTTTTGCTCTGGATGAAGCTTTTATTGCCCGCAATATTAGCCCGGGTGGCGTGGCCGATCTGTTGGCCGCTACCTATTTCCTCTATTTAGTGGAAATAAACAACAAATCTGCCTGACTGGAAGGGAGCCGAAGCCTATGCCGACTAACAATCGTGTAAAAATTATGGAAACCGTACTGAGAGACGGCCATCAATCACTCGCCGCCACGCGTATGCGGATTACCGACATGATCCCCATGCTGGAACAACTGGATAATGCTGGTTTTTATGCTCTGGAAGCCTGGGGCGGAGCTACGTTTGACAGCTGTCTGCGCTTTTTGGAGGAAGATCCCTGGGAGCGTTTGCGTACTCTGAAGAAATATCTTACAAAGACGCCGATTCAGATGCTGCTGCGCGGCCAGAATGTTCTTGGCTATAATCATTATGCTGACGATGTGGTTTGTGAGTTTGTCAACCGGGCTGTTGACAACGGGGTCGGCATTATCCGTATTTTTGATGCCTTAAATGATGTCCGCAATCTGGAAGTGGCTATGAAAGCCGCTAAAACGGCGGGCGCCCATGTGCAGGGCGCATTTGTTTACACGATAAGCCCTTATCACAATCAGGACAGTTTCCTGAAAGTGGCCAAGGATTTGGTTGATCTTGGCGCCGATTCCATCTGTATTAAGGATATGTCCGGCCTGCTGGCCCCTTATGCCGCTTATGATCTTGTCAAAGCGCTGAAAGCCGACATTGCGATTCCTGTTCAACTGCACACGCATTACACCAGCGGCATGGCTTCCATGACCTATCTTAAAGCGATTGAGGCCGGCGTGGATATTGTGGACTGTGCGTTATCGCCGTTTGCCATGGGGACTTCCCAACCGGCTACCGAGGCGATTGTGGCTGCTCTTGAGGGAACTGAGCGGGACACCGGCATTAAAAAGGAGCAATTGTATCCCATTGCCGACCATTTCCGCAATGTAAAAAAATCGCTGGCGCAGGATTTCAGCCTGAATACAGCCATTGATATTGACACCAAAGTACTGTCCTTCCAAATACCGGGAGGGATGCTATCCAACCTGCTGAATCAAATGAAGGAACAGGGGATGGCTGACAAATACCCTGACCTGCTGGAAGAAATGCCGCGGGTGCGCGCTGAACTCGGCTATCCGCCGCTGGTTACGCCCACCAGCCAGATTACCGGTTCTATGGCCGCCTTTAATGTTATGCTGGGCCGCTATAAAGTAGTTCCCCGGGAAATAAAGGACCTTGTTCGCGGCAAATATGGCCGCACGCCGGCGCCTATCGACCCTGAGTTCAGAAAAATGATTGTTGGTGACGAGCCGGTTATCACGCACCGTCCGGCCGATGATATCGCCCCGCAGCTGGAAGCGCTGCGGCAGGAACTGGCTGAAAAGGGCTATGGCCATGCTTCGACGGAAGATGTATTATCATACGCGCTTTTCCCGGAAGTGGCCCTGAACTTTTTCAGTAAGCACCGCTAGATTTTGTCAGGCAGCATTGTTAATGACAGTGCTGCTTTATTTTTTTGCGAAAATATGGTATACTTATTAATCCGAGGCAATATTTTTAGAAAGAATAGGTATAAAAATGATTAGTACCAATAACCTGACTCTGCAATTTGGTAAACGGATCCTGTTTAAAGATGTCAACATAAAGTTTACTCCTGGTAACTGCTATGGCCTGATCGGCGCTAATGGCACCGGTAAATCTACGTTTTTGAAAGTGCTTTCAGGCGAAGTCGAGCCTACCGGGGGCGAAGTGGCCATAACCCCAGGTGAGCGCCTGGCGGTGCTCAAACAGAATCATTATGAATTT
The DNA here is from genome assembly GCA_023441125.1 of Bacillota bacterium. The sequence goes on along the minus strand of JAEZQV010000226.1, from coordinate 4,826 downwards.
GATGAATTTGAAGTTTTAAAAACTGTCATTATGGGGCATGCCCGGCTGTACGCCATCATGGCGGAGAAGGACGCACTGTATGCCAAGCCGGATTTTTCCGATAAAGATGGTATACGGGTGTCGGAGCTGGAATGTGAATTTGCCGAACTGAATGGCTGGGATGCCGAAACGGAAGCTGCCAAACTGCTGAATGGCTTGGGGATCAAAGAAGAATTGCACCAGCTGAAAATGGGCGAGATCAGCGGCAATGAAAAGGTACGGGTATTGTTGGCCCAGGCGCTTTTTGGCAACCCGGACATTTTACTTTTGGACGAGCCTACCAACCATCTGGATATTGAATCCATATCCTGGTTGGAAGATTTCCTGGCCGATTTCCCCAATACGGTCATCGTGGTATCCCATGACCGGCATTTCCTCAATCAGGTCTGTACCCACATTGCTGATATTGATTTCCAGAATATCCAGCTGTATGTCGGCAACTACGATTTTTGGCTGGAATCCAGCCAACTGGCCCTGCAACTGGCCAAAGAGGCCAACAAACGCAAAGAAGATAAAATTAAAGACCTGCAAAACTTTATTCAGCGGTTTAGCGCCAACGCGTCCAAATCCAAGCAGGCAACATCCCGGAAAAAGCTGCTGGAGAAAATTACGCTGGACGATATTAAACCTTCGTCCCGCAAGTATCCTTATATCGCCTTTAAGCCTGACCGGGAAGCCGGCGCTCAGCTCCTGACAGTAGAAAATATCAGCAAGCAAATCGAAGACGGGCAAGTATTGCGGGATATCAGTTTTACCATCACCAAAGGGGATAAAGTTGCTTTTGTCGGCCCGGAGGGAATGGCCAAAACGACTCTGTTCAAAATTTTGACGGGAGAACTGGAGCCGGACAGCGGGGCCTTCAAGTGGGGGGTAACAACAACCCAGGCCTATTTCCCCAAGGATAATTCAACGTATTTCGAGGGGGTGGAATTAAATCTTATTGACTGGCTGCGGCAGTTTTCCCGCGACCAGGAAGAAAGTTTTATCAGAGGCTTTTTGGGCCGGATGCTGTTTTCCGGGGAAGAAAGTTTAAAGGAAGCCAATGTCTTGTCAGGGGGCGAGAAAGTTCGCTGCATGCTGGCCCGCATGATGCTGAGCGGTGCGAATGTTCTCTTACTGGATGAACCGACCAACCATTTGGATCTGGAATCCATTACCTCGCTGAATAACGGTTTGATTAACTTTGACGGCACGATTTTATTTGTGTCGCATGACCATCAGTTTATCCAGACAATAGCTAACCGGATTATTGAAATCACACCCGGGGGGATTGTTGACCGCCGTATGACTTATGATGAGTATCTGGCTAGTGCGGACGTGAAGCGGCAATTGGCGGAACTGTACGCAAACTAGCATAAGATATTACTATGTTTTTAAGGAGGGAGATGTTATGCCACATACCCGGAATCCAGTAGTGGCTAATGTGAAAAAGTATTGTATTTTATTTATCGGTTCCATTTTTGCGGCCATAGGGCTTGAGATTTTTCTTGTACCCAACCAGATTATTGACGGTGGAGTTGTGGGGATCGCCATTATGGCCAGCCACCTTTCCGGCCTGGATATCAGCCTTTTTCTGGTAGTGCTGAACCTGCCATTTCTGTATATCGGCTATAATCACATCGGCCGGTCCTTCGCCGTCTCGACACTGTTTGCCATCCTGTCGCTGTCGGGCTGGGTATATGTTTTTCACCCCGTGCCGGAATTAACTAACGATTTGTTCTTGGCGGCCATCTTTGGCGGCATCATTCTGGGGGTCGGCGTAGGCCTCATTATCAGAAACGGCGGTTCGCTCGACGGTACGGAAATTATGGCCATCTTGCTGGATAAGCGCACCGGTTTCTCTGTCGGTGAAATCATCATGTTTTTCAACTTGTTTATCCTTAGTGCGGCCGGGCTGGTATTCAGCTGGGAGAAAGCCATGTACTCACTGGTAGCCTACTTTATCGCCTTTAAAGTTATTGACGTGACGATTGAAGGGCTTGACGAATCCAAAGGGGTTATGATTGTAACTGATAATCCTGATGAAATTGCTGAAGCGCTTATGGCCCGCCTGGGCCGCGGTGTGACAGTTCTTCACGGCGCCGGCGGCTTTACCGGCGAACCCAAAAAAGTGTTATATTCGGTGGTTACCCGTTTAGAAATTGCCAAATTGAAATCGATTATATATGAAAAAGATGAAGGGGCTTTTGTCACGATCAACGAAGTCCATGAGGTTTTTGGCGGCAAGTTTAAGAAGAAAGCCATCCATTAATTTTCGGCCTGCCTGCGCCTCATAACGATCTTTTTCTTTGATACGGAATACATACAGCGAGATTGCTGCTGCCACCGCTCTGAGTAACCGGGGAAAACCTGTGTTACTCAGAGCGCCGGCCGGCAATCTCGTTTGTCTTAATTGCCGGCCAGCGCACGTAAGACACTGCGCTAAGTGCGGCCGGCGGTAGGCAGTGATAAAATAACCGGCCAAAGCCGATACTAGTAAAAGCTGTTATCATTACTAGTAGCAGGAGAATGTTATGCCGGATAAACCCTTTCATAATGTAACAATAGAAAAAATTCAGCGTTCCGATCTGGATCAGTTGGAGAAACTGTTTGCCAGTGCTTTCAGTGAGGAAATAGATATTGCACAAGTGCGGCGAAGAATCCAGCGCGCCCGGCAGTTCTATTATATTTTGCAGCCTCTCAGCCAGTTTTCTGCCTGGATTAAAAATCATTTTAACGTGTATGTGACCAAAATTGCCGGCCGGGTAGTGGGTTTTATCCAGGTGTCTTACCTGAATTCCAGCCAACTGCATATTTATTATATCGCCTTCAGCAAACAGTACCGGGGGCAGGGGCTGGGGCGGTGGGTCTTATCCAAACTGCTTACCGATGTCGCCGATGCCAGGCAATATGATGTTGTTCTTGAAGTCCGGGTTGATAACCGGGCGTATTACTTTTACCGGCGGCTGGGATTTAAACAGACGACGGAAATTCTGCATTATGAGCTGCGCCTGGAAGCAGGACATGCCATAGGGCCGCTGCCGGCCGGGCGGCTAACCGGGTTTCGGGAGCTTAAGGGGCGGGACAGGGCCAAACTGTACCGTCTTTATCTGGCAGCGGTGCCGCCCGCGTTGCGACAGGTTGTCAAGCGTACTTATGACGAATTTAATCCGAGTATGGTTGTCAGGCACTTGGAATGGGCGAAAAACCATCTGATGCGCAAGCGGAAAAAAGATTTCGTTGTGGAGAAGGACGGTAACATCATTGCCTGGCTGACAATAAACAGCTATCTTAGGCTAAAAAGCCATGTAATCAGCCTCATCCTTCATCCTGACTTTGAAACCTTGCGCCGGGCTATCGTTTGTAAAGCTGTTGGCATTATCACGGCCAGTTACCATCAGGGGATAATAAGCACCACAATTTATAGTGATGAGCCTGCCAAGCAGGTCGTACTGGAGCAAGTGGGCTTTAAAAAAGAGCTGGCTTATTATCTTATGTTCCGGCCTGCGGCTGACAGCCGGCATTATGCCTCCCCGCCGGGGCCGGTTACCGCCAAGCTCCAGCCGATGGCCGGCAAGCATTTTAAACTGCGCAACCCCTGAATAGCCCGTATCAGCCTGCTGCCATGAAAGGAGTAAAGCACGCGTGCCAGAAATTCCCGAAATAGAAACTGTCAGATATTTGCTCGAACAAAAGGTGCGGGGGCAAATAATTAAAGAAGTCGTGATCGGGCGGGAAAAATCGCTCAATGTGACAAGCGGGCATTTTATTACGGCCGTAACCGGCCAGCAGGTGACACAGGTCAGACGGCGGGCCAAGCAGATTATCCTCAGCCTGGCCAATCGGCATTCGCTGATCATTCATTTTATGCTGGAAGGGTATGGGCGGCTGTTTTATCCGGGTGAGCCAATCGATGGCAGACCATCGGTCGCTATCAGGCTGCATTCGGGAGAAACGCTAGCTTTTTTTCGATTAAATCTGGGTTATCTCCATCTGGTCCCCACCGACAATTTAGCCGATATGCCTGCATTAGCCGGCCTGGGACCGGAACCGCTGTCCCCGCAATTCACGCAGGACGTTTTTTTAGAGCGCCTGTCACACCGCAAGGCGATGATAAAACCGCTGCTGATGAAACAGGAGTTTATTGCCGGCATTGGTAATGTCTATTCAAATGAAACGCTGTTTTGCAGTAAAATCAGACCGGAACGCAATACGGCTACGCTCACCGGCCAAGAGCAAATAAACCTCTATCGCTGTATCCGGGAGATATTAACCAGAGCCACTGCGCTTGGCGGGGTCTATGAGAAAAAGTTTTGTTCGGACGATCGGCTGACCGGCGGCTTTGCACCTTGCCTCAAGGTAGCCTACCGGACCGGCCAGCCATGCTTTATTTGCGGCACCTTGATTGAGACCGGGCGGATTGGCGGGAGAAATGCATTTTATTGCCCGGTGTGTCAGCACTAACCGGGCCTATTTACCTTTTCCCGGTAATTTGGTATAGTATACCAATAAATGAATAGAGGTGAGAAGATGTTTGCAAATATGAGACGCAGTGACCGGCAAATCAGCGATGAAGCTGCCATTGGCATTTTGCAAAAATGTGAGTACGGGGTTTTGTCGACCGTCAATCAGGCTAACGGTCCCTATGGTGTGCCGCTCAGTTATGTCTATGCTGACGGCAGTATCTATTGCCACTGTGCCAATGCGGGTTATAAACTGGACAATATCGCCGCCGATAATCGGGTGTCTTTTTGCGTTGTCGGCGATAAAAAAACTTTACCGGATAAGTTTACCACCAGCTATGAAAG
>JAEZQV010000014.1 GCA_023441125.1 Bacillota bacterium | reverse complement strand
TTTTTTGGCTATCCGATTACCCCGTCTACCGAAATAGTGGAATATTTATCAAAACATTTGCCCAAAGCCGGGGGTACCCTGCTGCAGGGCGAGGATGAAATCGCTTCCATCAACATGTGTTATGGTGCGGCCTGTACCGGGGCCCGGGTGATGACGGCTTCCTCCAGTCCGGGCTACAGCCTGAAGCAGGAGGGACTATCCTACCTTGCTGCTGCCGAACTGCCGGTGGTTGTCGTCAATATCAACAGAACCGGTCCTGGTCTGGGCGGCCTTGGCCCCACCCAGTCGGATTATTTTCAGTGTACCAAGGGGGGCGGTCACGGCGATTACCGCCTGATTGTGCTCGCGCCTTCCAAAGGGCAGGAAATGTATGATTATACGATGGAAGCCTTTGATCTTGCCGATAAGTACAGAAATCCCGTGCTTATTCTCGCCGACGGCTTTTTGGGCCAGATGATGGAACCTGTTGAGATCAAAGCGCGGCCGGCGGCTGAACTGCCGCTTAAAGACTGGGTGACGGACGGCTGCGCCGGCCGGGCCAAACGCAAGCTTGCCAGTTTCTCCCTGACCAATGAAATCGGTGAGACCAATAATCTATACTGGGAAGCAAAATATGACAAAATCAAAGCCGTTGAGCAGCGGTGGGAAGAGTTCCGGACCGAGGATGCCGAATATTTGATCGCCGCCTATGGCACTTGTGCCAGGATTGCCAAAACAGTAGTGCAGAATGCCCGGAAAAAAGGAATTAAACTGGGACTTATCCGGCCTGTTACCTTGTGGCCGTTTCCGGAAAAGGCCTTTATTCCTTATCAACATAAAGTTAAAGGTGTGCTGACTGTTGAATTGAACACCGGCCAGATGATTGAGGACGTCAAGCTGGCGCTGGAATGCAGTGTTCCGGTTAAGCTGCACCGGCGGCTGGGCGGCATGCTGCCCCATGAAGATGAAATACTGGGTGATCTTATCAAAAAGTTTAATATCCCCGCAGTTCGGGAGGTGTAGAAATGGAGAAAGTATTCAGTAAAACCAAAGGTCTTACCGATTTGCCCTTTCATTATTGCCCAGGCTGTACCCATGGTATTATTCACCGCCTGATTGGTGAGGTAATGGAAGAACTTGATATTATTGATAAAACAATCGGTGTGGCGCCGGTTGGCTGTGCCGGTTTTTCCCTCGACTTTTTCAGCTGTGATTTCGTTGGCGCGGCCCATGGCCGGGCCCAGGCGGTGGGTACCGGCATCAAACGGGCTCTGCCTGATAAACTGGTGTTTACCTATCAGGGCGATGGCGACATTGCAGCTATCGGAACTTCCCATGCCATCCATGTAGCGGCCCGGGGGGAGAAGATAACTTCAATCATGGTAAATAATGCCGTGTTTGGTATGACCGGCGGACAAATGGCGCCGACTACGCTGGCCGGGCAGGTAACCACCACCAGTCCGTACGGGCGTGATACCGGTCTGGCCGGAGCGCCGATCGACTTGCCCAAAACCATTGCCACCCTGAGCGGTGCCGCGTATGTTGCCGCTGTTTCCGTAGATTCACCCCAAAATATTATCAAGGCTAAGAAAGCATTAAAGCGAGCTTTTCAGGTTCAACAGCTGGGCCTGGGGTTTGCCCTGGTCAGTATACTGTCAACCTGCCCAACCAACTGGGGTTTGTCACCGGTGGAAAGTCTCAAGTGGCTGCGGAAGAATATGCTGCCTGTTTATGAGATGGGCGAACTTAAAGTACCGGCGGAGGTGAAAGCATTATGATGGACAAAATCCTCCTGGCCGGCTTTGGCGGGCAGGGCGTCATGTTTATCGGTAAAGTACTGGCCTATTCCGGTATGCTGGGTGAGCGGGAAGTATGCTGGATTCCGTCCTATGGTCCGGAAATGCGGGGCGGCACAGCCAACTGTTCGGTACTGATCGCCGACGAGGAAATCAACTCACCGGTCATTAATCAGGCCGACGCCGGCATTGTGCTGAACCAGCCGTCTTACGACAAATTTCTGGGACGGATTAAAGCGGGCGGTACACTGGTTGTCAACAGTTCGATTGTGAAGATAACACATAAACGGGATGATATCAAAATTATCCCTGTGCCGGCCACCGAACTGGCTAATGAAATCGGTAATCCCAGTCTGGCCAACATGGTTTGTCTGGGAGCGTTGTTGCCGGCTTTATCGCTTATTGACCTGGACAGTATCAGCAAGGCTATGGACGAAGTTGTCGGCAAGAAAAAGCCGGAGCTGTATGAACTGAATGTGGCCGCCATACGCAAAGGCCTCGGGAAATAATTCTGCAAACAAAAAGGACTGAACTCAAGGGGGTGAGTTCAGTCTTTTTGCTATCCTGACGGAAAGATAACTTCCGCCAGGATAAGGGCAACCTCGGCTGCCACTTTCGCTATGGCTCGGTGCAAGCCGATGTTGCCTTTATCGCAAAGGAAGGGATTGACTATTCATTCACTGCAATGCCAAAATAGTTTTTGGCATTGATAAAGGAAATATTTTCAACGATAGAACCCAATAGTTCCAGGTCATAGGGGAATTCGCCGCTTTCCACCCACTCGCCGATAAGATTACAGAGAATCCGGCGGAAGTATTCGTGCCGGGTATAGGACAGGAAACTGCGGGAATCTGTCAGCATACCGACAAAACGGCTTAAAAGCCCCAGGTTGGCTAAGGCTACCATCTGCCGGAGCATCCCGTCTTTTTGATCATTGAACCACCAGCCTGAGCCGAACTGCATTTTGCCCGGAATTCCGCCGCCCTGGAAGCAGCCGATAATGGCGCTCAGCACTTCGTTGTCCCGGGGATTTAAACAGTACAGGATGGTCTTGGGCAGCTCATTTGTCGCCTCCAGGTTATCCAGCAGTTTGGCCAGCGCTTCGGCAAAGGTAAAGTCGCCAATGGCGTCAAAGCCAGTGTCCGGACCGAGTGCTTTAAGCATACGGGAATTGTTATTTCTGAGGGTGCCCATATGGAACTGCATCGTCCAGCCCAGACGGGCATATTCCCTGCCCAGGAATAACAGGATATTGGTTTTATATAAGGCAATCTCATGGGCGGTTAAGGCTTGCCCGGCCAGTGCTTTTTTGAGCACCAGGCCGGCTTCCTCTTCCGTACCGTCGGCAAAGAGCACCGGGTCCAGCGCATGGTCGGAGAGGCGGCAGCCGACCTGATGAAAGAATTCCAGCCGGCCGGTAAGCGCTGTTTTCAAAGCTTGCAGGCTGGTGACGGCCGCGCCGGCAGCCTGGCCTAATCTGTCAAGCCAATCGGTAAACCCAGGTTTCTCAATAGTAAAGCTTTTGTCCGGGCGAAAGGCCGGCAGTACTTTGGTTTTAAAAGCGGTATCCTTTGCCAGGGCGATATGGTATTCCAGCGAATCGACCGGGTCATCGGTGGTGCAAATCACTTTTACATTGGACCGTTCAATCAGGCCGCGGGCCGTAAAATCAGGCTGCTGCAGGAGGTCATTGCATTTTTCCCAGATCTCTGCCGCCGTAGCCGGTGACAGCACCTTATCAATGCCGAAATAAGTTTTTAACTCCAGCTGTGTCCAGTGAAACAACGGATTGCCGATGCACTGGGACATCGTTTCAGCCCATTTCAGAAACTTTTCCTTATCAGGAGCGTCGCCGGTTATGTAGCGCTCATCCACGCCGTTTGCACGCATGGCCCGCCACTTGTAGTGGTCG
>JAEZQV010000167.1 GCA_023441125.1 Bacillota bacterium | reverse complement strand
AGCTTTAACCGCCCGTTCCTGGCCGATCATGACTTCTAATGGCGGTACTGTTTCTGTCGTGACAAAGTTAAAGACGTTTTCATCACAGTTAAAGCGGAGTTTCTCAACTGGCAATTCCTGACTAATTGGCATGAAAAAAGTCCTCCCTTTGTTTTCAAATACAAAATCTGCGCGCCGCCGCTTGGGCGCACTATTTGTTAATCAGCGCGGCCATACATGATGTTGGACTGTTTTGCCCCCGATGCAGTGTCACACATTTACAACACTGCGAGTGGTTGTCACATTCTGTTTGGGGACAGGGGCAGTTTACATCGGGTTTTAGACAACTGACTTCTTGCTCATTACTCATTTGTTATCACTCCACCTATGCAAATTTTTCCACATAGATGGATTCTCTGTCTCATAAAAAAATTCCTGCTATACTGTTGCCTTCCTAACCTTTATCCTATCACGTTAGGTTGTCACGGCACCAGCGGCACACCCAGATACATCATGACGATTTTGCTGGTATTAATAAAGGAGTGGGCCGTAATCGCGGTTAAAAGCGAACCGGTCCAGTAGTACAGCAGGGCGAAGCCGATACCGACAATAATCATTTCCGCCAGCCAATAGGCATTAAAGTGAAACAGGGCAAAAATGCCGGCGCTGGCTAAGGCTCCGCCCCACAGCCCCCATTTGTCCTTAAGCGGCAAAAAAGTAAAGAGCCGGTACAGCATTTCCTCTGTTACCGGCGCAGCAATTCCGGCGAGAAACAAGGGTATGATGAGTTGCTCCCAGGAGACGGCTGCCTGTACCTGGGCCACAAGCGGATGCTGGGTCGGTTCCACCAGCAGTACGGTAGTATAGACGCGTTCGCTGTACAGACTGACCAGGAGCAGCGCCGTGCCGCCGGCCAGGCCTTTCAGGACATTAGCGCGCCAGTTGCGCCGCGAGAGCCCCAGTTCCCGCCAGCTTCCCTGCGTATCACGGACCTTCCATACTACCAAAGCCAGCACGATGAACCGGTCGGTTAATTCGATGACAAACGGACTGGCGGTAAAAAACAGGGGGTATAGGAAGCGCACCACCAGTATGCCGGCCGCCAGGCGCAGAATGTGGATGGACAGTACCGCACGCAAATCCCAGGTAGCTTTTAACATGGCTTTTTGACCTCTTTTTTTGGCGTATCAATACCATTATGTGCGTGCCAACAGTCTTTCATGCAAAAAAACAGGGTGCAAAGCATGCACCCTGTCTGGGAATTTATGTGTTAGTTTATATTGTCTTTATTGGCTTGCCTATAGTAAAGCCAGCCGTTCTTTCAGCAATTTGTTGACAAGTTCCGGGTTGGCGCGGCCTTTGCTTTGCTTCATGACCTGGCCGACCAGGAAGCCGATGGCCTTTTCCTTGCCGGCTTTAAAGTCGGCGACCGATTGCGGGTTGGCGGCGATTACGCCGTCAACAATGGCGACAATGGCGCCTTCATCGCTGATTTGCACCAGGCCCTGCTCTTTGACAATGGTCTCGGCGTCCTTGCCGCTGGACCACATGCCCTCAAACACCGTCTTGGCAATTTTGCCGGAGATGGTGCCTTTATTGATCAGGGCAATGAGGCCGGCCAGCTGCGCCGGCGACACCGGGCAGGCTTCGATGGCGGTATTGGCGGCGTTCAGATGCTTGGAGACATCGCCCATCAGCCAGTTGGCGGCCGCTTTGGCTTCAGCGCCGGCTTGTACGGCCGCATCATAATAATCGGCCATGGCCCGGCTGACGGTGATCGTTTCAGCGTCATAAGCCGACAGGCCGTAATCGGCCATTAACCTGGCCTTACGGGCGTCCGGCAGTTCGGGCAGACTGGCGCGAATGCTTGCCACCCTGGCGGGGTCGACCACAATGGGCACCAGTTCCGGCTCGGGGAAATAGCGGTAGTCATGGGCCTGTTCCTTGCTGCGCATGGACAAGGTCACGCCTTTATTTTCATCCCAGGAACGGGTTTCCTGAATGACGCGGCCGCCTTCCTCCAGCACCTGGGTTTGGCGTTCCACCTCATATTCAAGCCCCCGCTGCACCGAGCGGAACGAGTTGAGATTTTTGAGCTCGGCTTTGATGCCGAACGGCTCTGTACCGGCCGGCCGCAACGAAATGTTGGCGTCGCAGCGCAGGCTGCCCTCTTCCATCTTGCAGTCAGATACATCGATATATTGGAGAATGGCTTTCATTTTTTCCAGATAGGCCTTGGCTTCCTCCGGCGAGCGAAGATCCGGTTCAGACACGATTTCAATGAGCGGCACGCCGGTGCGGTTGTAATCGACCAGGGCGTATTCACTGTTAGAAATTGTGCCGGAATGCACCAGCTTGCCGGCGTCTTCCTCCATATGGACACGGGTGATGCCGATGCGCTTGGTCTGGCCGTCGACCTCAATGTCCAGGTAGCCGTTAACGGCGATGGGCAGGTCATACTGGGAAGTCTGATAGTTTTTGGGCAGGTCGGGATAGTAGTAATTCTTGCGGTCAAATTTGCTGAAGGGCAGAATCTGGCAGTTTAAGGCCAGGCCGGCTCGAACGGCAAACTCCACGACCTTTTCGTTGATAACCGGCAGCACGCCTGGCAGCCCCAGGCAGACCGGACACACATTGGTATTTTGCTCAGCACCGAATTGGGTGCTGCAGCCGCAGAAAATCTTCGATGCGGTTTTTAATTCGGAATGGACTTCCAGTCCAATGACTGTTTCGTATTTCATGGCTTAAACCTCCCCCAGCGGCGCAAGACGCGTATGATAATCGTTGGCCTGTTCGAAGGCGTAAGCCGCCTGAATAATAGTAGCCTCAGCCAGCGGTTTGCCGATAATCTGCATGCCTACCGGCAGGCCGTGGGCAAAGCCGCAGGGCAGCGAGATTCCGGGCAGGCCGGCCAGGTTGATGGGAATGGTGCAGATGTCCTGCAGGTACATGGCCAAGGGATCGCTGAGCTCGCCGATCTTAAAAGCCGTCGTCGGCGCGGTCGGCGTAATCAGGACGTCGACTGCGGCCAAGGCCTTGTCAAAATCCTGCTTAACCAGGGTGCGCACCTGCAGGGCTTTGAGGTAATAGGCATCATAGTAACCCGAGCTTAAGGCATAGGTGCCGAGCATGATCCGGCGCTTGACTTCCGGACCGAAGCCTTCGCTGCGGGTCTTTTTGTACATATCGATAATATCGGTGCCCTCGGCCCGGTGGCCGAAACCCACGCCGTCATAGCGGGCCAGGTTGGAGCTGGCTTCCGCCGGAGCGATGAGATAATAGGCCGGCAAGGCGTATTCGGTGTGCGGCAGGGATACTTCCTGCACTTCGGCGCCCATGGCCACCAGTTGTTTTACGGCTTTATCAATGGCTTCGGCCACTTCCGGCTGGATGCCGGCGGCGAAATATTCTTTGGGCAAGCCGATCTTAAGGCCCTTGACATCGGCCACCAGCGCTTTAGTATAATCCGGGGCGGCGGCGTTGATCGAGGTCGAGTCCTTGGCGTCATGCCCGGCGATGGCATTTAAGACCAGGGCGCTGTCGGTAACGTCCCGGGTAATGGGACCGATCTGGTCCAGGGAAGAGGCATAGGCCACCAAACCGTAGCGGGATACCCGGCCATAGGTTGGTTTAAGGCCGACATTGCCGCAATAGGCGGCCGGCTGGCGAATCGAGCCGCCGGTGTCAGAGCCGAGCGCCCAGATCGCCTCGCCGGCCGCTACCGCCGAAGCCGAACCGCCGCTGGAACCGCCGGGGACCCGCTCGGTGTCCCACGGATTGCGGGTCACAAAAAAGCCGGAGTTTTCAGTGGAACCGCCCATGGCGAATTCGTCGCAGTTGGCTTTGCCGGTAATGACGGCATCCTGAGTTGCCAGCCTGTCCACTACGGTGGCGTCGTACGGCGGCACGAAGTTGGCCAGTATTTTAGAGGCGCAGGTCGTTTTAACACCCTTAGTGCAGATATTGTCTTTCAGCGCGCCGGGAATGCCGGCCAGCGGCGCAATAGCCTCGCCCCGGGCGATTTTTTCGTCGACGCGGGCGGCCTGAGCCAGCGCCGCGTCCCTGGTTTCGGTTATGTATGAACGTATCTTAGCTTCAACGGCGTCGGTTCTAGCCAGGACGTCCTTGGCCAGTTCCACGGCCGATATTTCCTTGTTCACCAGCAGTTCATGCAAGGCATGAACCGGTTTCTTGAATAGTTCCACTTGTTGACCTCCCATCCTCTACCCTTCCATAATCTTGGGGACTTTGAAATAGCCGTCCTCGGTCTCCGGCGCATTGGCCAGCGCCAGTTCCCGCGGCAGTGACGGCTTGACCTCGTCGGCACGCATAACATTCTTAAGCGGCAGTACGTGAGCCGTTGGCTCAACGTCCTTGGTATTCAATTTATTAAGAACGTCGGCATACTCCAGGATAGCATTCAGCTGACCGGCGTAGGCATCCAGTTCTTCCTTCGTCATTTCCAGCCGTGACAACAGAGCCACGTTTTCAACATCTTGGCGGGTAATTTTCATCAGATCACCTTCCCAAAGGCAAAATGTGCCAGTATTTTCAATAATAACAGATATTATATCATGCCGGCGGCGTTTGCACCAGCACCTTAAACTCCGCTTCATTCAAGACCGGAATCCCCAGTTCCCGCGCTTTATCCAGTTTGCTGCCGGCTTCCTCGCCGGCGACCACATAGCTGGTCTTTTTGCTGACCGCCGCGGAAACCTTGCCGCCGCAGGCGGCGATCAAGGCTTCGGCTTCTTTGCGCGGCAGGGACAGCGTGCCTGTCAGCACAAAGGTTTTGCCGGCCAGTTCCTGGCTTACCGGTTCCTGGCGTTCCTCAGTCAGCTTGACGCCGACGGCTTTCAGCTTGGCAATATAGGCCAGGTTGGCCGGTTCGGCAAACCAGTTGGCCAGACTTTCGGCGATTTTGGGGCCGATCTCATCAATGGTCATCAATTCTTCGGCGCTGGCGGCGGCCAGCCTGTCAATATCGCCGTAGCGCCGGGCCAGGATCGCCGAGGCCTTGGCGCCGACATAACGGATGCCTAAGGCAAACAGCGCCCGGCCCAGTCCGGCCTCTTTGCTGGCGGCAATGGCCGCCACCAGATTGGCGGCCGATTTTTCCCCCATCCGTTCAAGGCCGGCCAGGGTATCGCTTTTAAGCCGGTACAGATCGGCGGCATCGTTGATCAGGCCGGCGTCCAGCAGGCTGGTGACGACGGCCGGCCCCAGTCCGTCAATGTTCATGGCATCGCGGGAAACAAAATGAATGAGTCCTTCTCTGAGAAGCGCCGGACATTGGGGATTGACGCACTTATGCGCGACTTCGCCCTCTTCCCGGACAATGGGCTGGCCGCATTCCGGACAGTCGGCCGGCATGATGAAAGGCTGCTCGCTACCGGTGCGCCGGTTGTCGACGACTGATATCACCTCAGGAATAATTTCCCCGGCTTTGTGGACAATGACGGTGTCGCCAATGCGGATGTCTTTTTCGGCAATATAGTCGGCGTTGTGCAGCGTGGCCCGGCTGACGGTGCTGCCGGCCAGGCGGACCGGCCGCAGAATGGCGGTCGGCGTCAATGCGCCTGTACGCCCCACCCGCACAAAGATATCTTCCACCACGGTGGCCGCCTGCTCGGCGGGAAACTTGTAGGCAATGGCCCAGCGCGGGTCTTTGGCGGTGGCGCCTAAGGCGTGCTGGTCGGCTAGATTATTGACCTTAATGACCAGACCGTCAATAT
>JAEZQV010000072.1 GCA_023441125.1 Bacillota bacterium | reverse complement strand
GCTTAGCACGGCCTGGCTGAAGCTTTTGGACCCCCAGCTGTTTCCCCGGCCGCTGCAGGTTGTAAAGCTGCTGGCCGAAGACCGGCAGGTATTTTTAAAAAGTCTCGTTAGTTCCTTCAACCTGCTCTTTTGGGGATATTCCCTGGCCGTACTGCTCGCTATCCCCTTGGGACTCATTATCGGCTGGAACCGCCGCCTCAAGCTGGCGATCGAACCGGCCACCAACGTCCTGGGTCCCATCCCGCCTATTGTCTATATTCCCTATGCCATCGCCATATTGCCGACATTTACGTTGTCTTCCATCTTTGTCATTTTTATCGGCGCTTTCTGGCCGTTGTTCATCAATACCATCGCCGGGGTGGAAGCGCTCGAAAAAGGCATCGTCGATTCGGCCCGGACCATTGGCGTCAGCAGAAAGTCCATGCTGCTCCATATTCTCCTGCCGGGCGCCATGCCGCATATTGTCAGCGGCGGCGCCATCAGCCTGGTACTGGCTTTCATCCTCTTAACGGCGGCCGAGATGATCGGGGCCACCAGCGGACTGGGCTGGTATGTAAAATACTTCTCCGACTTTGCCGATTATGCCCGGGTTGTTGCCGGCATTATTGTCATTGGCGCCGTTGTACTGCTATTAATGACTCTCTACCAGCGCTTTACCGGCTATCTGCTGCGCTGGCGAAAATAAAACCAAGCCTGCGGCCGTCTCGCCCGAGATGGCTGCAGGCTTGGATCTTTTTCTTTTCCGTTAATCAGTAAACAAATGCACCTTTTTTACTTATGACGCCGCCACCGGCTCTGCCGACAATTTGGCCTCCCGGATCGGCAAATTGACAAGGGCCGCAGCCAAAGCCAGCACCATATCGGCATACCACATCCACTGGTAGTTGCCGTCATGCGCCACCGCCAGCCCGCCCAGCCAGGCCCCCAGGAAACCGCCGATTTGATGGGTGAGAATAGTGAGGCCCAGTAAGGTGGCCATATAGCGCGTGCCGAACAGCTTACCGACCAGGCCGGCCGTGGGCGGCACCGTCGCCAGCCAGGTGAACCCCAGGCCGGCCGCAAAGATATAGAAGGTTAACGGTGTTTTGGGCGCCATGAGATACAGGGCAATCATAACGGCGCGGCTGGCGTACATGACGGCCAGGATATATTTCATCCGGTAGCGCGTGCCTAAAGCGCCGGCCGCCAGACTGCCGGCAATATTAAACAAGCCGATGAGCGCCAGCGACGTGGCCGATACGCTGGCCGCATGGCCGCATAACGACACTTCCCCGGGCAGGTGAGTAACCAGAAAGGCCACATGGAAGCCGCAGGTGAAAAAGCCGGCGTGCAAACACAAATAACTGGGATTGCGCAACGCTTGCCGGACCTGCAAAGCTAATCCGCCCCCAGCCTGGCCGGCGGCCTGGGGCGCCGCCGCTTTGCCGCACAGCACGGCGGCCAGCGGAATACTCAGCAACGTGGTGGCGGCCATGGTCAGCATGGCCGCCACCCAGCCGAAGCCGCTGATAATCGCCTGTAATAAAGGAGCAAAGATGAACTGCCCCAGGGAACCGCCGGCATTGATGAAGCCGCCGGCAAAGGCCCGTTTTTCAGCCGGCAGCCGCCCGCTGGTGGCCCCGATCAGGATGGAGAAACTGCCGGCGCCCGCGCCGGCTGCGCTTAAGACCCCCATTGTCGCCACCAGCGCCCATTCCGATTGCACCAGGGGCGTCAGCGCCGTGCCGATCGCCAGCAGCAGCGTGCCAAAAATGAGAACATGGTACGAGCCTTTTTTGTCGGCGATGGCGCCGAATATCGGCTGGGCCAGGCCCCACACAAACTGGCCGATGGCCAGCGCAAAGCTGATTGAAACGATGCCCAGGCCGGTAGCCGCATCCAGCGGCTTGACAAACAGCCCCACCGACTGCCTGGCTCCCATCGTAATCATTAAGATGGCCGCCGCACTCAGCATCAGCAGCCAGGCAGACTGGACCTTTTTAGTAGTATTCAGGTGATAATCCCCCTTTATTGCACATCAGATATTGTGCGAAACTGACAAGAGAACCCTCCAATTTGCACATTTGGAGGGATAAAGGGTTCCATATCTTTAACCACTATATAATCTCATGCCATAAGTTCCATCTTTTCACCAGATTGACATACTGATTATACCGCACTATATCTGCTCTGTACAGAACAATTCCTGCTGCCTTGCCTGCTGTCAGATTACTACAAACTTTCTCGCCAATCTCGGCTAACGGCCCGATGTCGCAGGTACCAACACACTGCTGGTGCTTCACCCAGCTACCTATAGCGAACATTTGTTTATAATTCCAGCTCCAACAGCGCCATACCCAGGGCTTTTCCATGCTTGTCGATGGCCAGGCTGCGGGTGACGCCGCCGCCCAGGGACTGCTCCAGCACAAAGTTCAGGCTGCATATGCTGTCCACCTCATAACGGCTGACTGCCCCCCTGCAAACAGAGGCGTAAAATTCCTTCACCCGCCGGGCGGTCAGTTGTTCCTTCAGCAACGAGTAATCCGCATCCCGCCAGGGGATAACGCAGATGTTGCATTTGTTGCCCTTATCCCCGGTCCGGACATGGGCGATTTCTTTCAGCTTCATTACCGCACCTCCCTGTATATTACATGATAAGGAATATCCTGCCGGGGTACCAGAATATTTTCCACCGACAGCTGCTGGGCGATAGAAGTGAAAATGCCACCACCACCGGCAGGGCCGTTGATGTAAAGCACCTGCACCTCCCTGAGGAGCGCGACAGCCTCCTCCTGAGTTTTAGTTCGGACTGTGATACGCAAACGAATTTCATGGGCGGTTGACTGCGTGATGGCGGCGGAAATTTCCTCACCATAGAGGGAGCTGTAGCCGATATAGTCCACTCGCACCTCATCCGGGGCTATCCCCCGCAGCTGCCACCGCTTTTGTACCACGTCCGCTGCCAGCTGCGCCCGAGCCAGAGCGTTGCTGCCGCCGTAGCTGATTTCCCCAAAAGAGACCCAGCAATCCTGATAGCCGATGTTAACCTTGTAGGTGTCCGGCTCCCCCTTGCAGTTGGCATGCTCAGCCAGCACTCGCTGATCATCCAATTGGGTGAAAGTTACCCGGGAAAAATCAGCAATGCCGTCAGGGGTGATGTAGTGTGCCGGATCGGTAATCTCATACAGGAGCTGTTCCCGGCAGATGGCCTCCCGAATCAAACCACCGGAGCCGGCTACCTTGGTGATGATGAATTTCCCCGTCTCGTCAATCTGGGCGATGGGCTGACCCAACTTGTGGAGATCCGGCACATCCTTATAGCCGGGATCGGCGTAGTAGCCGCCGGTGAGCTGGGCGGCGCACTCCAGAAGATGACCCAGCAAAAGCGCTTGTCCCAGCTTCTCCGGCTGGTCTGCCGTCCATCCGAACTCATGCTTCAGCGGTCCCACAAACAGTGCCGGGTCGGCTACCCGACCGGTGATGACCACATCCGCGCCCCCGTCCAAGGCCTTTGCAATGGGGTCGCCGCTGAGATAGGCATTGGCGGAGATAACTCCCGCCAAATCCTGCAGAACGCCGGGTCGATCCAGCAAGGGAGCGTCCTGATACGCGCTTAGCCGCTCGGTCAGGTCATCTCCCGTGACCATAGCGATTTTCACTGTTAGTCCCAGTTCTCGGGAGATTTCCTCAATTTTCTCCACAGCAGCGGCGGTATTAGCACCGCCCATGTTGGAAATAATCTTTGTCCTCTTGGCCAGTGCCAGCGGGAGTACCGCCCGCATCCGTTCCTCCAGCATGGGATTATATCCCTTGGATGAATCCTGCAGCTTTGCCTTTTGGGCGTCTGCCATCGTGCGCTCTGCCAAGCACTCAAACACAATGTAATCCAATTTTCCCTGCTCCAGCAGTTCCAGCGTCGGCTCCATCCGCTCAAAGGTGCAACCACCGCTGCCTGTTCCGATTCGTATCTGTTTCATGGTCTTCCTCTTTCTATGTTTTTGCAGTATATCGTAGATTTTGTTATCTTTTAATGCGTCGCAAAAACAGCCTTGTACGTTCATGTACAGGATTTTCAAACAGCAGTTGTGGTGCTCCTTCCTCTATAATTGCACCTTGATCCATAAAAATCACTCTATCTGCAACTTCTCTGGCAAACCCCATTTCATGCGAAACAACAATCATCGTCATACCTTCTTTAGCTAATGACTCTATCACTCCCAATACCTCACCAATCAATTCCGGGTCCAAGGCGGAAGTCGGTTCATCAAAAAGCATAATTTGGGGATTCATAGCTAAAGACCTCGCTATGGCTATACGCTGCTGCTCTCCTCCGGATAATTCTTTTGGATAGCTGTCACATTTATGAGTCAAGCCTACGCGCTCCAGTAGATCCATGGCTAAACTACGCGCTTTATCCGGAGATATCTTTTTAACAATAATGGGAGCTTCAACAATATTTTCTAAGGCCGTCTTATTGGGAAACAAATTAAAGCGTTGAAACACCATTCCAATCTGTATTCTCAGTCTGCCCAGATTATTTATATTGCCGATATCCTGGCCAGCAAAAAAAATATGTCCTGAATCTATGGTCTCTAAACGGTTAATACAGCGCAAAAGCGTACTTTTGCCGGAACCACTGGGTCCGATGATAACTACCTTTTCATTTTCTCGTACTTTTAAGGTAACGGCGTTTAGAACCGGTATAGAACCAAATGATTTGCAGACTTCGTGCATCTCCAGAATATAACTCATTGTCTTGCCATTCCTTTTTCTAATTTGTCTGCAATAATCATAAATATTGAATTCATAGCTAAATATAGAACTGCTACGACAGTATACACTTCAAAACTGCGGAATGATGCATGGATTATCTGTTCACCTGTACGAAACAGCTCAGTAATAGTTACTAGCGAAGCTATTGATGAGTTTTTTAAATTAATGATAAATTGATTGACTAAAGGCGGTATGCAAATCTTAATGGCTTGCGGACCAACGATTCTCCTCATCGCCTGATGCGGTTCCATGCCAAGCGACAACGCAGCCTCCATTTGTCCCTTGTCAACCGCCTGAATACCGGCCCGTATGATTTCAGTAATATACGCACCGGTATTTACGGCAAGGCCAAGCACGCCTGCCGTCATGCTCGAAAGCTTTATCCCGAGCTGAGGCAAGGCGAAATACAGAATAAACAATTGGACCAGAACCGGTGTTCCTCTGATAATCCATACATATAAAAATGCAATTACGTTTAACAAGCGGAGAGAAGATAGCCTGCATAAGGCTCCCGCTATACCGAAAAACATCCCCAATAATAGCGATAGGAACGATATTTCTAATGTAATCCAGCAACCATCAAGCAGGAGTGGGAACTTTTGCCACACAATCGAATAATTAAGATTCATTTCCAAATTCCTTCCGCCGGATAACTAGTTATGCGAAACCCATTTTTGGTAGATTTTATCAAACTGGCCG
>JAEZQV010000058.1 GCA_023441125.1 Bacillota bacterium | reverse complement strand
CCTGGGATGCTCCAAATCCGTGGTAGGCTTGGTCATTCCAACCGGTTATTCCTTTAACCTGGATGGAACCTCCATTTATTTGACGATGGCTGCTGTCTTTGTTGCTCAGGCCACCAACACGGATTTGACACTGGGAGAGCAGCTTACCATGCTGGCAGTACTGCTTATCACATCCAAAGGGGCAGCCGGTGTTACCGGCAGCGGCTTTATTACCCTGGCAGCAACCTTGTCGGTTATTCCGACAGTGCCGTTAGCCGGGTTAGCTTTAATTTTAGGAATTGACCGTTTCATGTCGGAAGCCCGGGCATTGACAAATCTGATAGGCAATGGCGTGGCGGCGGTGGTTATTTCCCGCTGGGAAAAAGAATTGGATGCCCAGCAGTTAGCTATGGTACTAAACCGAGGCGAAGGCCAACTTCAAGACTCCCGGCACAGGGCCAAAGCGTACAAGAATTTGTAGGAATGGCTAGAGCAAAGGCTGTAATGAATGAATTATAGCCTTTTTCTCTTTAAGCGGCTAAGTAATGCAATATTGCTCTGACTTAGGATACATAAATTATACAATGCAGCTTGCAATAAAATTGACAGGTTAAGTGGATCGCGTTATTATTAAAATGTAGTTTTGTAAAATGGTATTGTACCTTGTCCCGTAGTATGGCAGAGCCGGCATTATTAATAATACACATTAGCAATTGCCGTTAAGCAAAATAAAAGTAGAAAGGTAGTATGGAAATGAGTATTCAATTGGTAATTATTATTTTGTACGTTTGTATTTTATTTGGTATTAGTATTTATGTTAAGCGCAGAACCGAAAATAGTAGCGGCTTTTTATTTGCCGGACGTAAACTAACTACTACTTTAGTGGCGGCCAATATTGCCGGAACGGCAATCGGCGCTGCTTCGACAATCGGCGTGGCGGAAAACGCCTTTCAATTTGGCATTGCCGCCGGCTGGTATAACGCTGCCTGGGCTGCAGGGGCTGTTACTATGGCTATGGTGGCGGCCGGCAAGTACCGAGAGTTACATTGCACAACAATTCCTGAGCTCTTTGAGCGTTATTACGATAAAAAAGGGCGGGCGATTGCCGTCCTGGGAATGATTACTATCCAGCTGGTCATTACTTCCCTGCAATATATCGCTGGCGGGGCGATATTGTCGGCTCTCCTGCCGGATATATTCTCTTTAAAGGGCGGGATGATAACCAGCGCGATTGTGTTTATCGGCACTACAATTCTTGGCGGCTTATGGTCATCCGGGCTGTCCAATATTCTTAGCACTATCCTTATTTATGTCGGGGTACTGACCAGCACTATTGTTATCGTGTCCCGGCAGGGGGGGATTGGTGCCATTGCCACTGCTTTACCACCCGGTATTGACTGGTTTGGACCGGTAGGCGGGTTTGGCCTGGCGACAATTGTTGGCTGGTTTGTTGTCATGATGACCCAAACCGTTTCTGCCCAGGGTCCTGTGCAGATAGCGTGTGCGGCAGTTGATAAAAAAGCAGCGAAACATGGTTTTATGTGGGGAGCGTTGCTTATGTTTCCTATTGGATTTGCGTGTGCGGTTATGGGGATTGCCGCTAAAGCCGCTTACCCTGCCATGAATGCTACAATGGCCCTGCCGCAGATGATCATGAGTCTTGACCCTGTTGTAGCCGGACTAACACTCGCTGCCCTGTGGGCTGCCGATGTGGCTACCGCATGTCATATTTTACTGGCGGCCGGTACGTTATTTTCTCAGGATATTTATAAACGGTTTTATAAGCCTGATATTGATGATAAGCATTATACCCTCGTTAACCGTTATGCAATCCTTATCTTAGGTGCAGTAACCTTGTGGTTTGCTTTTAATGCGGTAGGCATCGTCAAGACAATGCTTATTGGCCTTAGCCTCACAACCGCCTTTACCCTGGTGTTTTTATTTACCATGTTTATGCCTTCCCTCTGTAGACGGAATTCCGCTTTTTATACGACTCTGGCCGGTATTGTTACCCTGGTTGCCTGGCAGACTTTGCCGGAAGTGCGGGTATTCGCTCATCCGATTTATTTGGAATGGGTTGTATGTTTCGCCGCCTTCTTTATCGTTGCTTTGGTTGACAAGAATAAAATTAGTACGGCAGAAGCCAATGGATATACTGTCAATGGTGCAGCTAAGCTTGCAGGTATGGCGGGACGAAACTAGAAGCTCTCGATTCCTTGCAAACACTCCTGAAATCTGTAAAAGAAACCACAGACTACCTTAAAGGTAGTCTGTTTCTTTTTATTAACTATGTTTTTGCCAGGCATTGTTATTTTTTAAAATGATATGGCAATGTGGATACAATAACATTCTCGCGTAATATCAGTAAAGTTCTTAAAATCCATCCGGTTTGATTGTGCAAAAAGCGGTGCCATAATTTAGCCGGCTCGAATTCCGGGATGACGATGGTAATGTAATTATAGATCGTTTTTTGCATTTCCAGTTCGCTGACATAGCCTAAAATAGGCTGGACAATAGAGCGATACGGGGAATAGAGAACATGTAAGGTCACATCGATATTTAAGCTTTTCCATTTATTTTCAAACTTTTCCCGTTCTTCTTCCTCGGAGTAGATATAGAGGGCAATAACGTCCCCGCCCATAGCCTTCGAGTACCTTAATGATGCGGCTACCACCTTCGTCAAACCGGATATCGGTACAATGATAAGGTTTTTCGGACTTTGTACTTCGAGCTGCTCAATGAAATCGTCGGTTGAAATTCGCAATTGATCAGCCGTAGTAATATAGTGCCGGTGGATAGTCTTAAAAATATAAATCATCGCCGGAATAAATATAAGGACAATCCAGGCACCGTGCATGAACTTTGTTATGGCGATGACAATTACAACAATACCGGTTATACAGGCGCCAAAGCTATTCAGGAGAGTGCGGGCAAGCCAGCCCGCGCCTTTCTCTCTTACCCACTTTACTACCAGACTGGACTGGGCAATTGTAAAGGAAAGGAAAACGCCGATGGCATACAACGAAATAAGGTGTTCGACATCGCCTTTGAAAACAATAATTAACGCTGCCGACACCAGGCTTAGCAAGAAGATACCCTTGCTATAACCCAGGCGTTCGCCTCTTTCGCCAAGATAACGGGGAACATACGAGTCCCGGGCCATTATGGATAAGAGTGGCGGCAGACCATTGTAAGCGGTATTGGCTGCTAAATATAAAATGAGCATGGTCGTTAACTGAATGTAATAATAGGTCCAGCCTCTGCCTAAAACCTGTTCGGCTAATTGGGAGAGCATGGTTGCGTTTTCCACGGGCAATAAATGATAATGCAAAAACAAAAAAGATATTCCGAGAATCATGCTACCCAGAAAAAGTGACATAATATAGGTGGTTTTTATGGCATTATTCACACTGGGTTCCCTAAACATCGGCACACCGTTAGAGATGGCTTCAATGCCGGTCATGGAACTGCAGCCATTAGCAAATGCCCGTAAAGCGATCAGGATAACTACCCAGTCGGCTTGCTGCATCATCAGCGATTCTGCCGGCATGACCGGCACAGCGCCGGTAAATGCTTTATAGATGCCGGTAACAAGCATACATAATATGCCCAGCATGAACAAATAGGTAGGCCACACAAAGACATTGGAGGATTCCCTGATTCCTCTTAAGTTTACTATAGTTAAAACGATGAAAAGAACGATTAAGTCAATAGTAACTTCCTGACCAATCAGGAATGGAAATGCTGATACCAGCGCTTCTGTTCCTGAGGAAACGCTTACCGCCACTGTGAGCACATAATCTGCAACCAGAGCTGCGGCAGCAATAAGTGCGGGCATTTCACCCAAATTGTGCAACGCGATAGAATAAGAGCCGCCGCCGCCGGGGTTGGCCCTGGCAACTTGTGTGTAGGACAGCGTTACAATTGTCAACAGTGCTACAACTGCTAAGGTCGCATAGCTAAAATAGCCGTACAGTAGCATTCCCGGAACGGCCAGAGTAACAATAATTTGTTCGGGTCCATATCCGACAGAAGACAAAGCATCTGAGGAAAAAATCGATAGGGCCTTCCACTTTGGCAGTTTCTCATGAGCGGCTTCGTCTGTTCTAAGAGGCTTGCCAATAATCAGACGACGAAGGTTAAACACATTTTTACCTCCTTGGTAATAAGTGGACTAATAGATATTATACGATACTGCCGGCTGATTTACAGTATGCTGTGTGGAAAAAAAGTTTAAAGAATGATTAAAATCGGATTATTGTCACTGACCTTACGATACCGGAATATGATATAGTAAACAAAGTCTATCATCCTATCAGGAGGTACGAGAGTTTTGGCAGATCAAATGCTAGGTCGTTATGTTCCGCCGGGAAACCATAAATTACCCCCGCTGCCTTATCCGTATGATGCTCTGGAACCGATAATCAGTATTGAGACATTAAAAAATCACCATGATCATCATCACAAAACTTATGTAGATGGGCTAAACAAAGCCGAATTGGCACTGGTCAGGGCCAGGGAGCGGAATAATTTTGCATTGGTGAAGTATTGGTCAAATGAACTGGCCTTTAATGGTTCCGGGCATATCCTGCACAGTATTTATTGGACAATAATGGCCCCGGAGGGCTGTGGCGGCGAGCCCGGTCCATGCACCGGCAAAGAAATTACCAGATATTTCGGCAGCTTTGACGGCTTTCTTGAGCAGTTCACCAATGCGGCTATAAAAGTTGAGGCATCTGGCTGGGGGATACTTGCCTGGAATCCGGCCTGGAGGCATCTGGAGATTTTGACTGCAGAGAAGCATCAAAATCTTACGCAGTGGGGTTCTATCCCGATATTGGTTATCGACGCCTGGGAGCATGCTTACTATCTTGATTACCAATATGACCGGGAAGCATATGTTAGAGCGTGGCTTGCATTAATCAACTGGTTTGAAGTTGAGAATCGTCTTATGTTAGCGATGGAGGGTACTTTGCCTTTGCTGCTAACAATCAATTACAGTGACGGTACGGACGACTAGTTGCCGGGATGCTGCAAAAATCTAGGCAATCGTTTTTAGCGATTGCTTTTTTTGTATATACAGTATTTGTATATAGCCCGCTTAAATAAATACAAAAAGACTCGCAATGAAATGCGAGCCTGGTGACAATAAGCGTTAATCCCACTCATCATCATAGTCGTCAGCAAGATAAGGTTCGTAATAGTAACTAGGGTAATAACCGGGATAGCCCAAAATATAACCGAGCCCAAGCCCTAGACCCAGTCCGCCCAGTCCAAAGCCATGGTGAAATCCGAAGCCGTGCTGGAACCCAAAACCATGGAACCCATGGAATCCACCATGGAATCCGCCAAATCCGTGGAATGGTCTATATCCGTTTGCCATAGAAATAATACCTCCATTCATGTTTTACTCTATATTATGTAACATTAACGGGAGAGGGAACTCGGCCAAATCGCATTCTGGAAGGCATAAAAAAGCAATAAAGGCATAGGAAAAAGCCATGATTTGCGATAGGGCGTAGGTCATGGTTTTTCACGTACGATTAATGTTTTTCAAAAGCTCTAATGAAATGCTCATGAAAATATTTGACAAAAATAGGGGTATGATTTAAAATTAGTTTGATTATCAAATATTATTATATTAGTACTATCAAATAATCAAAGGAGTGTTGTTGTGAACTCGTTAGATGAATTAACGCATGAATTGTTTACTTTTTTTAATGAATTTTCTTCGTGGGAAAACTCAGTAATAAAAACCAGTGATCTGTCGGTATCTGAGGCGCATGCCATTGAAGTGCTGGGCCGATATGGCCAGATGAATATGAAGAGCCTGGCTCAGTATCTGGGCGTAACTACCGGTACGACAACCGTTACGGTAGACCGGCTGGAGAAAAAAGAATATGCCCGGCGTGAATCAGTCAAAGAGGACAGGCGGGTTCATTTAATTACTCTCACGGAAAAAGGGCAGTCCGCCTTTGCCGAGCATCACCAATATCATCACAATTTGACAGAGCAGATCGTCTCGGTTCTAGCCAATGAAGAAAGCGAGCAATTACTGCATTTGTTAAAAAAAATTAATATGGAGGCGTTCTAGTGATGGCGAGCGAGGAAAAGGTTCTGCTGCGCAATCCGGCGAAGTCTCCGGAACAGCTAGAAGCAGCGAAACAAGTTCAGTACGAGCCGCATGAGCATGGCGACAGGAGTCATTTACAGGATTATATAGTGATAACAGCCACCGCGGTGCTGATTGCGGGGTATTGGTTTGGCTGGCTGCCAACCATTGGGGGCGTGGATACAGCCCTGATAGCGGCCATTATTGGCGGTGTCCCCATTATCAAAGAAGCGGCGGCAGCCATTTATAGACGTGGAGATACCAAAGTCGGTTTGCTGGTCAGCATAGCAATGATTGCGTCAGTGGCAATTGGTGAATATTTTGCCGCGGCTGAAGTTGCCTTGATAATGACAATCGGCGAATTGTTAGAGCATATTACTCTGGAAAAATCGAATACCGCACTTAAAAAACTGGCAGAACTTGCTCCTTTAAAGGCCCGTATTCTGGAGGCTGGCGCCGAGCGGGAGATAAGCGCCGAAGCAGTACAGCCCGGCAATAGATTATTGGTAAAACCGGGGGAAAAAATTCCGGTAGACGGAACGGTTGCAGCCGGATTCGCCACGGTTGATCAGGCTACGATAACCGGCGAATCCATCCCTGTTGAACGCCGTAACGGTGATAGCGTGTTTGGCGGAACCATCGTCACTATGGGCAGTATCGAATTTGTGGCAACCAAGGTTGGTCAGGATACTGCATTGGGGCATATTATTAAAATGGTGAAAGAAGCGCAAATGAGCAAAGCGCCCAGTGCCCGTATCATTGATCGCTGGGCCAATTGGTTCATACCCCTCAGCCTGGCAATTGCCTTGCTGGTTTATGTAGTGACAGGAGATATCGTCAGAGGGGTAACCATCCTGATCGTTTTTTGTCCGTGCGCCATGCTGCTAAGTACGCCAACTGCCGTGGCTGCTGCTATCGGGGCGGCCGCCCGCCGGGGCATTCTGATCAAAGGCGGTGAGATATTAGAACGGGTTGGGAAGCTGGATACAATCCTGTTTGATAAAACAGGCACCATCACAGTAGGCAAACCAACGCTGAAAGATATCCGCTGCTATGACGGCTGGGCAAGAAAAGAGTTATTGGCAATTGCCGCCGGTATCGAAAAACGCTCGGAGCACCATCTGGCCAAAGCCATTCTTTATGCTGCGGAAAAAGAGAATGCAGTCCTGGCGGAGCCGTCCTACTGGGAGCCTGTGATTGGGCAGGGCATTATCGCTGAAAAGGGGAGCAGGCGTTATTTATTAGGGAATCTTTCTTTAATGGAAAATGAAAAGATAACACTTAGCCAGGAGCAGCAAACCTACTGCCGGGAAAACCAAAATGCAGGCGCAACTGTTGTTTTTATTGCAATAGATGGTAACATTGGCGGGATTCTGACGATCCATGATCCTATCCGGGAGGGGTCTAAAGATACCATTGCGGCGTTATACGATGAAAAAATTAAGAAGATCGTTTTGCTGACCGGAGATGCTGAGGAAGTCGGCAATGCGGTTGGTTCCCAGGTTCATGTTTCCGCCGTGCACGGGGATTTATTGCCCGCGGATAAGGTAAAATATGTGGAAGCGTATCAACGGTTAGGCACCCAGGTGGCCATGATTGGCGACGGCATCAATGATGCGCCGGCTTTAGCCAAGGCGGATATCGGTATCGCCATGGGCTTCTCCGGTACGGATATCGCCGTGGAAGCTGCCGATATTGTCCTGTTGTCCGATGACTTGCAGAAAGTTCCTGAGATCATCCGGAAAAGCCGTAAGGCGATCCGCACCATTTGGCAAAATATCCTGGCAGCAAACATTATAAATTTTGTTGCCATCATTTTGGCTGCTTATGGTTTGGTTGGCCCTGTTGTGGCCGCCATTGTCCATAATGTCGGAGCCATTCTCGTGGTATTAAACTCCGCGCGTTTATTAAGGCATGAATAAAATGGCGGGGCTGTTCTAAACCGCTGCCATGGCTGATACCGGAATAAAAAAGAAAAGCGTAGACCGCCTGCAATAGCTTTCAGTCAGGCCGCCTACGCTTTCTTTCTTTTCGCAATTCTATATTTTTATATATCTAGCTGCTTAGGGACAACAACGCGCATACCCCGGCTGGTGGTAGCGATCTCTATATTGCTGCCAAAAGCGGTCTGGAGATTGGTGTCGGTTAGCACGGCCTTAACCTGACCGGCGGCGATCAGCCTGCCTTCCTTTAGTAAGACGGCCGCGTCGCAATAATGCATGACCAGATTAGGGTCATGCAGCGTGATGAGCGCAGTTGCGTTCTTGCGTTTAATTGTGCTGCGGACTAAGCTCATCATTTTATGCTGGTTGTAAAAATCAAGGTGTGATGTTGGTTCGTCCAGAAGCAGAACCGGTGTTTCCTGAAACAGAGCCCGGGCCAGCATCACCAGTTGTTTTTGGCCGCCTGACAGCTGATGAAAGCTTTTGGCCGTCAGATGGCTTATGCCAACTTCGTCGCAAATAAGCCCGGCTTTGATTTTATCTTGCTTACTGGGGGATGACCAGGTTTTAAAACGGGAAGCTCCACCCATTAAGACCATATCTAATACCGAAAAGGGAAAAGCAGTATGACTGCTTTGGGGAACACTGCCGATGGATCTGGCAATTTGGCTTCTTGACATACTGGCAATATTCTGTTTAGCAATTCGAATACTGCCCTGGTATGGAATAAGAATCGCATTGATGCAGCGCATCAGTGTGGTTTTGCCGGAACCGTTCGGACCAAGGAGAGCGCAAATTTGCCCGCTGGGAAATTCAATACTGACATCTTTGAGTATAAGCGTCTTATTATAACCGGCGGAAAGATTTTCGATTTGAACAGACACTGCTGGTTCACCCCTTGTTGTGCCGCAAGAGCAGATAGGCTAAAAACGGTGCTCCCAATACGGAGGTTACGATACTGATCGGAATCTCTGCTATTAACAGGGAGCGCGCCAAGGTATCCATTAACAGCATAAAGGTTCCGCCTAAGATGCCTGTGACCGGTATGAGCAGCCGGTGTTCCGCCCCAACCAACCGGCGGGCAATATGGGGAACAATCAAACTAACCCATTGAACAACTCCTACTACGGCAACAGCGGAAGCGGCAATCAGCGTACTAAAAAAAATATATATCATTCGCCAGCGGAAAACAGGAACTCCCAGTGACAGCGCTTCTTCGTCGCTTAACGTCATGATATTCAGACGCCAGCTGAACAAACAGATAAACAGCGAAGCGGCAGCAATAACGGTTAAGGTAAAAGGCACTTTGGCCCACGAGATAGCGTGAAAGCTGCCCATAAGCCAAAAAGTGATCTGAGCCAATTTGTCGTAAGGATCGGCTAGATAGAGAACGATGGTTAATGCGGCCTGAAATAAGGAGGAAACAACAATACCGGCGATGACCAGCACAGTTGCCGACGGGTCGTAGCTGTACTGCGCCAGCAAATACGCAGACAATACGGCTAAGAGACCGAAGACGAAAGCAAGTCCGAAAATGCCTATAGACGCCTGGGGTAAAAATACAATGCCCAGGGCGGCGCCAAATGCGGCGCCAAACTTAACGCCGAGGATATCGGGAGCTGCCAGCGGATTGCGGAAAACTCCCTGAAACACAGCGCCGGCTATGGAAATACCACCACCAATAGCAAAACTCATGATAATACGGGGCAGGCGAATATTCATGAAGATTTGGTACATTTCCGGTGGAACCGGGGATAGATAGCCATTACAGCCAAGATAGGACAAAAAAATACTGGCGACCTCGGCTGGCTGGATGGCATAGCGCCCTATGCCCAGCGAAGCTGTTAAGGCCGCCATAAAAAATACGGCCAGGATTATAAATATTTTTTTGCTCATGCCGCCTACAGCTTTCCGCCCAGTTCAGAAAAGGAATGGCCGAGAAATTGCCGATAAAAATCATCCGCGATTTTCGTCATGTCAATATCGCTAAACTTATCCGGGTACATGGTTTTGGCGGCCCAAAGTATTCCCAGGACATGACTGGGAGCAGGGTAATCCCACCAGCCGATATTGGACGGAAAAGAATAAACCCGTTTATTTTGGACTGCCTTGACGCTGGCAAAATGGGGATTGGAATAGAGAGCGTCAGGGCCGTAGGCATCCAGTGAAGAACCAAGAAAGATTATATCAGGATTCCAGACGGAAATCTGTTCCGGTGAAACAGTGACCCAGTAGCCCGCTATCTGACTGGCGGCATTATTGCCGCCGGCAGATTCGATAATTGAGGACTGGAGCATGTCTTTGGTAGCTACCGATAATAGATCTCTGGGTCCGGAGAACAATACCAGCGGTCGCTGCGTGGCCGGAAGGGCGCTTGTCCGCTCTGCTACCAGATGAAGC
Organism: Bacillota bacterium; assembly: GCA_023441125.1. The sequence continues at coordinate 95 of JAEZQV010000058.1, read as the reverse complement.
AAATTGTCACAAGCGGCAATAAATTTTTCGCCCCGGTCTTCACAGTTGAGTATTTTGGCCATCAGAGAAACGGCTGCATAACTGTCGGCCAGTGT
>JAEZQV010000056.1 GCA_023441125.1 Bacillota bacterium | reverse complement strand
ATGTACATGCATATCGATGATGCCTTCTAATATTTGTCTTGTCATTATGAATCCTTCCTTTTTTGAATTATACAAAAATTTCAGAATCAGAAGGGCCGATATGCCCCTTCTGCCTGTAAATCACCACTAGGTCTGATTACTATTCTGTAATCATTACCTTCATTGGATCTTTACCTTGCGCAAGCAGATCATAATAATTTTCTTTGAGAAATTCCAGTCTGGCTGGATTAAAGACATCCAGATTCCAGCAGGGAATCGTAGCCTTTTCACAGTCATAGCCGTGAGGCATGTTCGGGGGAATAATGGCAAAAAAGCCCTCTTCCGTCGGATACCGTTTGCCGTCAATTAATGCATCTCCGTTACCTTGCGGAACCATCAGACACTGCTCATGCGGATGGGCGTGCTCCCCGACATTCGGAAGCCCCTTGCCGATAAAGTTTACAGAAACAGATACTTTTGCGCCTGTAAACGAATAGCGCTTTACCCCTTTGGAATCGCCAGGCTTTAAACTGAAGTACTTTTCAGAATTATACCAGTTGCCTACTTCTACCTGATTGCGTTTTGACATTTTATGTCCACCTTTCATTCATAATCCTGCAACATTCTAAATTGAAGTTTATTGCCTGTTACTTAAATTGTTCAAACCCTTTTGCTACTTCTTTGATAGCTCTGCCATAGATCATGAAGTCGGTAGAGATCGACATGTAGAGCATCCCCATATCAATGTATTTCTTTAACTGGGACGGATTCAGAGCGATGGTGCCTACGATTTTTTGGTAATGGAGCCCCACTTCACAGACATGCTTGATTGCCGCTTGCACTTCAGGGTCATCCATCTGACCCGGTTTTCCCAGGGACTGGCTCAAATCGCCAGGGCCAATGAAAATGATGTCAAGCTGGGGAATCTTACACAGTTCTTCTACCTGATCTACCATTTCTTTTTTTTCAACCTGCAGGACAAGGGAAACATTTTCATTGGCATGCTTGAAATACTCCGCAGCCTTCGCCATACCATAATCGGCTGACCGTTGATCCAGCGACATTCCTCTGTTCCCCAAAGGATAATATCTGGAGAACTGGGCCCCGTATCTCGCAACTTCCACATCAACAAGCGATGGAATCTGTACTCCCCCGGCGCCAATGTCCAAGCCATGGAGCACGGCAGCTTCCGTGCAGTCTGGAATTCTCAGAATCGTGCTCATGTTGACACTGTCAGCCGCTCTCACCATGTTTTCAGCTTCTGATAAAGAAAAAGCGCCATGTTCTGCATCCAATATGACATAATCAAAGCCAGCCCGGCCATAAAGCTCAATTAGCCTCGGAGAATTTTCCTTCACAAAAGTGCCGAAGACAGGTTTCCCCCGCCTTAATTTATCTTTCATGTGTGTATTTAGCATGCTAATTTTCTCCTTAACTGATGATTCTTAAATTTACAAAGCGGGGCGTGTAGGTCCCGGGAAAACCTGAAGAATGACTACACCTTCCGGCGACTCACGCAAATCCAGCGTATGGTCCACTCCGACCGGCGCAAGCCAATGGGAACCCTTCTTTACAGGATATCTCTTCCCGTCAACAATAACAGTGGCCTGTCCTTCAAGCATCATCGTCAGTTGTTCAACATCATCGTGGCGATGGCCTCGGTCTGGCGTAGGTGCATATATGCCGGCAGCCTCCGGTTTTATTCTCATAAAGGAAAGAGTCATCCCTTTGCCTGAAACCGTGAACTGTTCAATACCAGGAAATTTCGTTGGTTCCCATTTTTCCTTCTTCCAATTGCCTATAATTGCTCCGTTTTCTTCAATTACCATCGTTGTTCTCCTTTACAGTAATATAGTTTTTAACCTGGAGCCATCCGTACCAATCTCTACCTCCCCTTGCTTTTTCTAATATAATATTTAATATAAGATTTGATATAATATCAAATCTTATATTAAATATTATATTCCCCATTATATAGCAATGTCAACTGCTTGTTATTTGATTTTTTTAAATTATTACTTTTTACGCATATGATTGCTGACATTCCGTTTTAAAACACTTATATCCCCCGATTTTCTTAAAAAACCTGAATATATAAATAACCGGCAGTTAAAAAAAACCGCCGGCAACTAGATAATATTAAAAACACCGGTTTTAGAATTTTCAACGAGTTCATAATCTGATAGAATGATCATACCGTCCAAGTGGTGACGCCCCCGTTGAATGTACTACTAGCTGCAGCAGTAGTACGTTCAACGGGGGCGTCTTTTCCTTGCTTATCATGGTGTGGTCATTATATCTGGCAACTTTCGGTCAGGCAATCCCGTCAGCTTTCGGGCTTTTTATTTCGTCGCTAGCATCCTCGTTGTAACCCCATGTTGGAAAATTCTTCTGGTAAAACTTCGAGGCATTTGCTTTATGCTGGCGAAAGGCCTGCACCGCCCGCTCTCCATCTCGGTCTGTTACTGCTTGCAAAATCAATTTATGCTCAGCCAATGATTCAGTAGCCCTTGTAAAAGACAAGGCAAGTGTCCGTCGTATCAAATCTACTCTATTCCACAAGGAGACTAATGTTTCATATAAAAACGTATTGGGATTTGCCTCACATATTGCTAGATGAAATTTTTTGTTTAGTTTTGCATAGAGGAACATATCGCTCTTCGCCAGGCTATCTTCCATTTCCGCTATGATGTTTTCCAGTTTTTTTATCAAATCGTCATTTGCTGATTCAGCGGCCATTTTTAAGGCTAAGGCCTCTAACTCAATTTCAACAAAAAAAATTTCCTTATACTTATGTTTGTCAAAAGTAACGATTCTGGCACCAACATTGGCAATAGTTTCCACCAGCCCATCCTGCAATAATCTGTTAATTACTTCTCTTATTGGCATGGCGCTAACGTTATATTGTTGTGCCAAGGTGCTTATAAGCAATCTTTCACCCAAAGCTAATTTTCCTTCTATAATATCATCTTTAATTTTTTCATAAATATAGTCACTTTTTGTTCTATATTCCAATTATATCCTCTCCTAATAATTTTTTTCAATTTCGTTTTATAGCAAGGTGCTGCTGCGTTTTTAGCAGTAAAACCCGCTTTAATAACTCTACTATTTTCAAGCTCTTGTCAGCGCAAGGATAATCATTCCTAAGTATATTATATCACATATCATATTGTAAAATAATGTTTTTTTAAATTACTATTCCCCTCCTGGGTTAGGAAGTGGTCGTCCATCAGTCGCCTGGACTCTAGCTATGAAGTCTGCAAGAAGCGAAGGGACGCTCTTTTTGCTTCCCAATCAGGCACATACCCTAGAAAAAAACACTCCCAGCTGCATGATTTTATACCATGCTGCGGGAGTGTTTCTTTTGCTACTGACAGTCTTTTTGTTGGTGATTAGTCGTCGTAATTTTGGGCGTAAGCTACCTGCAGCACATCGTCAGGCAGTTCTTTTTCCCAGCGGGCAACAACAACGGCAGCTACACAGTTGCCGATGAGGTTACAGGCTGTACGGGCCATATCAAGAATACGGTCAACACCAAGAATAATGCCGATGCCCTCTACCGGCAGACCGAAAGCGGCGGCAGTACCGGCAATAACGATGAGCGATGCGCCGGGAACAGCGGCAATGCCTTTGGTCGACATCATCAGGGTAAGCACCATGAGAATTTGTTGGGAAAGGTCAAACGGTATGCCATAAACCTGGGCGATGAATACGACCGCCAGGGCACTGTACAGGGTTGAGCCGTCAAGGTTGAAGGTGTAGCCTGTCGGCAGTACAAAGGTGATGATATGCTTGGGAACACCGAATTTTTCCAGTTTTTCCATGGCAATCGGCAGAGCCGCTTCGCTGGAGGCGGTCGAGAACCCAATCAGGATAGGCTCTTTCAGAGCCCGCAGCAAATGGAAGAAGTTTACGCGGATAACCAGTGAGGCACCGGCCAGTACCAATAAGACGAAGGTAACCAGCGCAAAGTACAGCGAGCCGATCAGTTTGGCCAGTGGAATGAGCATGCCCAGACCAAATTTGCCGACTGTAAAGGCAATCAGGGCAAATACACCGATCGGGGCCAGCTTCATAACATACCAGGTAAACTTGAACATAATCTCGGCCACACTGATGCACATATCCACAACCGGCTTGCCTTTGGCGCCCATAGCCGCCGCGGCTACCCCGAAGAAGGTGGAGAACAGGATGATTTGCAGCATGTCACCGCGGCCCATCGCATCAATAATATTGGTCGGAACAATGTTGACAAGCATCTGGGTCATGTCAATGGTCTTCTTGGCGGCAGCAGCGGCATCGGCGCCGCCGCTGGCGGCAACATGAACGCCGACGCCTGGCTGGAACACGTTAACAACCAGCAGACCGACGATGAGCGCCAGGGTAGTGGCGATTTCAAACCAAAGGATGGCTTTGGCACCCAGACGGCCCAGTTTTTTAAAGTCGCCGGTGCCGGCAATACCCATAACCAGGGAGCTGAAGACCAACGGCACGACAATCATCTTGATCATACGAATGAACATGTCGCCGACCGGTTTCAATTCAACGGCGTACTTAGGGAAGGCATAGCCAAAGATTACACCTAGGATAAGACCGATAAAAATTTGTGTTGTCAGACCCATGCCTTTTTTCGGCTTCTCAGCTTGAACGTGAGACATTTGATAGTACCTCCTTTTGTAGTATAACTTGTACATTCTTTTCAGAATTTAATGTAAATGACGTTCTATAAAAAACTACAAAAACAGACACAAAGTTTCAATTGTCAGGAAAATGTATACATAATACAATAACCCCGTTTGCCGGGGTTATTCAGCAGCCAGAAACAGCAGGCCTTCCAAAAATTTTTTAATGTTAATTTTACCGCGGTAGGTGCCCTTGCCCTGGATGAAGGCCATCTCCTGGCGGACTTCCTTAAAATCAAACAAGGCGCCGCTATACACCTCAAATTTGTCGTTATGGTAGTCATCGATCCCCATATTGGCTACATTCTGCATGGCTTTGGCAATGGTCCGCCGAATCCGCTGCTCAATGGTCTTGACATCCTGGCCCACCGACAGCGATAGTTCCTGATACAGTTCATGCAGCTGGTAGGCCTGGTCCTGCCCGTCTGCCAGGCGGCTGTCCACCAGTTGCGCCAGCTGGTGAATGCTTTTGGCGCCGGCTTCGCCGATAATGCCTAACTCAGAAAAAATCCGGTTAATCCGGTTTTTCTTACTGTTGTCATCCCCGTCCGCCGGCCGGGGCGCCAGACTGACATACCGGGCAGTCGTTTGTGAAATTAAAGACATTACCTGCCGGAGCCGCCGGCTTTCCTCCACCTTGCCAATCACCGAAACAATTTCCAGCACGTTCAGCGGTTTATGGATATAAAAGTCAATTCCCGACTGATAGGCCTTGGTTATCATGGGCTGGCTGGTGCTCTCGGAAATCATGATAAAGGAAGTTTCCAGCCCGCTTTCCTTGAGCCGCCGGATTAACTCAATGCCGTCCTGTCCCGGCAGCAACAGATCAATCAGAGCCACATCCGGCGCATACTCGGCAATAATGGCCTCGGCTTTCAGCCCGTCGCCGCATTCGGCCACTACCGTTCCCAGCGTGTATTTTTCAATAATATTGCCGATAATCTTCCGCACACTGATATCATCTTCAATGATGACAAACCGCACTGCTTTGCCCCCTATCCAATATACCGGCTAACGCCAGGGCCTGACCGGCTTACCGCTAAATTTTCCAGTAAAAAAGTGACCGCAAATACTGTTTTGCCGGGCTGCGAACTCACCGTAATCTTGCCCGCCAGAGCTTCTGTCAGATTTTTAACATGACTCAAACCCAGTCCGGTCGACATCTGGCCGGTAATCTCCGAGAATTTGGTGGAATACCCCGGAGCAAATATCAGCTCCATTTCTTCGGGACTGATACCCGGACCGTTATCGGCAACGCTCAGCACCAGCCTGCCGCCGCCGCACTGCCCGCTAACCGTAATAATACCGGTGGCGTCAACGGCTTCGACCGCATTGATAATTAAATTATTTAAAATCGAGACAATGGCATAATACTGGTCGGTAACCAAATCACCGGTATAATTGAAGGTTATGGTAATGGGCTTGTCCAGGCCGTTGATATACCTTCTGGTATTTTGCTCGACAATTTGAAAGAATTCCGCCAGCGGCAGCCCTTCCTCGCTCACGGCCACATTTAAAATTTCCTCAATGCCCCGGGTCACCCGGTAATAGTCCTTTTTTACTTCGTGAATGTCGCGGGCAATTGCCAGCGCCCGGGCTGCCGGCGAATCGGTCTGGGACAGTTCCCCCGGATAAACGGCATTGAGCGTCTGATATAAGGTATACCCTTTCTCCATAACCAATTCAATATCGGCCGACGATTTTTTCAGGTAAAACAACTCGGCTTTTAGCTTGGCAATGATAAGGATTAACTCGGCATACCGGGCGGCATGGTCTTCGGCCAGCACAAAATCGCGATAGCGTTTCAAAGAATAATAGCCGATCACGGCTAGTAAGGCCCGGCCAACGCCGACAGCCACTACCCGGGTTAAAACCTCTTCCAGCGTGCGGCCGACCAGTTCTGAGCGAATGATGAGTTCTACGCAATTACTGGTAATATCGCAAAGACTCAAGAGGAGCACAAGCGCGGGAATATTGCCGGTATAATCGCGTACTTTCAACCCTTTAAACAGCAGGCCGTAGGCAAGATAGTAACCAAACGACGGCAAATTGTGCATGAGGACGCCACTCAGCGTTTCATCCAGGAAAGGATATTTTATGACGGTGCGAAACAGTAAAATCAGAACGCCAACTGCCGTTGAAATGCGAATGACCGGCAGCTTCTGGAAATACAAGAGCAGCGTGGCCAGCACAACCACACTGAGGGTAAAACGAAAATAGCCGTCAAACGGATACGTAAATACCAGTCCGGTTATGCTGACCAACAGGACAACATGAGGAATCATCGCAGCAAGCCTCCGCCAATTTTGCTGCGGCACAGGTCAATAAAAGTGGCCAGCACCCTGGCCGTTAAGCCCCAGATAATATACTGGTTGTACTGATAAAACAGCACCGAATACTTGGCTCTGCGCCGGTAACCCTGCGGATAGTCAGGCGGCAGCAGTTCGAAGGGAAAATCGTCCAGCGGCCTGGTAGCCGTCTCCATGGCGGCTACCTGCGGTTTGGTGGTAAGTAAAAAACTGAGCGGCACCGTAAATATTTCGGCAACCTCATCGGCATTGGGCGCCAGCGGCAGCGATGCCGCGATATGTACGGCAAAGGGATACAGCAAAACACCAATGGGACTGACCAGAAAATCCAGCGCTCCCAGCACTTCAATACGATTCGGGGCAACGCCGAGTTCTTCTACCGTCTCCCGGACTGCCGTCTCTAAAGGATTGGCATCATAGGCCTCAATCCGGCCGCCGGGAAAGCATATTTCTCCGGGCTGCCAGTTAAGCTTGCCGGAGCGGACCTCAAACAAAACTGCCGGCTCGCCGGCGATATCTATCAGAGGAACGGTAACCGCAGCCTGCAAAAAATCCTCGGTATTGGCAAGCTTGCCGGCTTGGCCCGCCAATGCGCCGGACAAGGCCATTTTCAGTTTATCGGTATTCATTTACTTCACCTCGTCAAAAGGGGTTCTAACGCACTGTAATTATAGCAAGCCTGCTGTTTGTCCCGCAACCTTGGCTACAGCTCAACTTTGCCCGTTAAGCCAGGCGTAATCACTTTTTTGCCGTCTGTGGTTATAAATATGGCTTCTGTTCCCGGGAACTGCTTTAGTAATTCCTGTCCTTTTTCCACCCCCAGGACAAATATGGCTGTGCTTAGTACGTCAACATTGTTCTCCGCCTGGGACAAAATGGTGACACTGGCCACTTCCCGCGGCTGATAACCGGTATGCGGATCAAGGATATGCGAATAGCGCACCCCATCCTTAATAAAGTACCGTTGGTAATCGCCCGAGGTTTCCAGCACATCCCAGTCGTTTAAGGATACTTTGGCCGCAACGCCCTCGGAATTGCGCGGGTCCTGCACACCGATGCGCCAGGGCTGGCCATCCGGCCGTTTGCCAATAACCCGGACCTCGCCACCGGCATTTATCAAGGCCGATTTTACACCATGGGCTTGCAAAGCTTCAATGGCCTTCCGGTTCGCATAGGATTTGGCCACGGCACCCAAGTCGATTTTCATGCCGGCTTTAGGCATATACACGGTGTTGGCTTGATTGTCAATTGCCAGCAGCCGGTAATCAACCAAGGGCAATACGGCCTTAATTTCGGCGTCGCTGGGAACATATTCTCCCTTATGGCCTACAGACCACAGTTCGGTAAGCGCCCCAATGGTAATATCCAGAGCGCCATTGGACTGCTCAGACCGGCTGCGGGCCAGCTCAAGCATGGCAATCACAGCCGGATCGACCTGGACTTTCTCCTTACCGGCCAATTGGTTAATTCGTGATACCTGGCTGGCATCATTAAACCTGTCGGTCAGCTCATTAATCCGTTTGAACTCGTCAAACGCCGCCTTTACACCGGCCTCGCTGCCTGACCCATAAGCCGTTATTTCAATAATGGTATCCATAATAAATAAAGTGTCTTTATACGGTTTAGGGGTGAACAAACCGCCCGCTGCACAGCCCGCTCCCAGCAGCAGGAGAGAAATCAGGGTTATACCCGTTAGTATGCGACTTACTTTAGACATAAATTATAACAGCCTCCATACCTCAACATTTGCAATCACTTCCATAATATTCTGTCCAAACCGCGAAAAACCTTCACAACCTGCCGCTAATATATAGCCTGCCAGGCAAGCTTTACCGCGGGGCCGACATTAGCCGGGTTAACTAAGCAAAAATTTAGAAAAAGTTGAAAATGGCAGCAGGAATAAAGGTAGCGATAGCGAATAAAAATATATTGATGAAATTATTCACAATATAGTGTGTCATGAAGATGCCTATAGTTCTGAAGGACTGGTTTTAGGTTTCATCCAACTGCATATCGATGAATCAGGCTACGAAGGTCTTATCCCGGCAGCTATGCCAGGGGTTTCTTAGTAGTTTTTTTTATTCCGGAAAACGGTAGAATTTTGCAAAAAATTAGGAGTGATTTGATTATGCATATGGCAGACGCGTTAATTTCCCCGGCCGTGGGCGGGGTTATGTGGGCCGCCGCTATCGGGGCCGTCAGCTATTCAGCCAGGAAAGTTCAAAGAGAACTGGATGACCACAAAGTTCCTTTAATGGGAGTTTTGGGCGCTTTCGTTTTTGCGGCCCAGATGATTAATTTTACCATCCCGGGCACCGGTTCCAGCGGCCACATCTGCGGCGCTCTCCTCTTAGCCATATTATTAGGACCCTATGCAGCATTTTTAGCAATCGCCACCATCTTGACCATTCAGTGTTTATTCTTTGCGGACGGCGGGTTGCTGGCACTAGGAGCCAACATGATTAACATGGGTTTTTACGGCTGTTTTATCGGCTATCCCCTGCTTTATAAACCATTGGCCGGCAATAATCCTACCCAGGGACGAATCATTCTGGCAGCCGCTGCCGCTTCAATAGTAGGCTTGCAGCTTGGCGCATTCAGCGTAGTCTTAGAAACATTATTTTCCGGCATTTCCGAACTTCCTTTCGGCACTTTTGTGCTTTTAATGCAGCCTATCCATCTGGCGATCGGACTGGTTGAAGGTCTGATCACAGCGGCGCTGGTCATTTTTGTTCTGAAAGAATCTCCTGAGATATTGAACAAAACAGCCTTGGGGCAATCTTTGAGCGGCATTCCGGTCAAACGCGTATTCATTACTTTTTTGGTTGCCGCGGTACTAACCGGTGGTGCCTTAAGCTGGTTTGCCTCCGCTAATCCTGACGGTCTCGAATGGTCTGTCGCCGGGGTTACCGGTGAAGATGAATTACAAGCACCGGCAGGAATTCATAGCTTGTTTGCCGAAATACAGGAAAAAACCGCTTTCTTACCGGATTATAATTTTAAACAACCGGAAAAACCGGCAGCAAAAGAAGCAGCCGCAACGTCAGTTGAGCCTGCAGAGAAAGAAGCGGCCTGGCCGGCAGTGGACGGCGGTACTTCCACCGCCGGGATTATCGGCTCCATGCTGACGCTGGCGCTGGTTTATTGCATCGGTAAAGGCGTACAGCACTTCGCGAAATAATAGTATACGGCAAGGCGGGATACGGTTTATACGTATCCCGTTCTGGCTTTCACCAGCAATGCAATGCAGCTGCTTTTGTTCGCGGCCTTATTTTTTCTCCCGGTTCAGTGCGAGCCGTGTTTTTCTTAGGAAAGAGGTTGATTTATGTTAAAAGCAGAAGCCAATTGGATGGATTTACGCTATCTTGACATTCTTGCCACGCAAAACACGGTCATCCATCGTCTTAACCCTTGCGTTAAGTTGATTATAACGCTTATTTTTATTATAACAGTCACTTCCTTTAACAAATACGAAATCACCGGCCTTTTGCCGCTGTTTCTTTTTCCGCTGATTACAATCTCATTAGGCCAACTCCCGCAGGCGCTTATCTTCAAGCGATTATTGATTGCCGCGCCCTTTATTATATTTATTGGCATCTTCAATCCCCTGTTTGACCATACCCCGGTTGTCAGACTCTATTCTGTGGTAATTACCGGCGGCTGGGTTTCGTTTCTTTCCATCGCCCTGCGGCTGCTGTTAACCGTTACCGCCGCCCTGGTTTTAGTGGCGACAACGGGAATTGACGCTATCGGCTCCGCGCTGTTGCGCATTGGTGTCCCCAAAATTATCGTAATTCAACTGTTGTTCATGTACCGCTATCTGCACGTATTGGTGGAAGAATTTATTCGCTGTACCATCGCTTACAGCCTCCGTTCGTTTCATGGCGAAGGCATCCAGTTCAGGGCCTGGGGCTCACTTCTTGGCCAATTGCTCATTCGTTCTATTGACCGCGCCAACCGCATTTATCAGTCTATGCTCTGCCGGGGTTTTGACGGTGAAGTCCGCCTGATGCGCACGAACACCCTGTCCTCGGCCGACCTGTTCTATTTCTCATTCTGGCTGCTGTTTTTTCTGGGTACACGCCTGGTTGACGTGCCGGAGCTGCTGGGTAAATTACTAATGGGGGTCCGCTAATGAGCCATCATATTGTTGAACTTAAGGAAGTAAAATACACTTACCCTGATCATACCGAAGCGCTGCGCGGGCTGTCTGTCCGCATAACGCACGGTGAGTCTGTGGCCATCGTCGGCGCCAACGGTTCAGGCAAGACTACGCTGCTGTCCCACTTGATCGGCGTACTTTTTCCTACGGAGGGTTCCATTAATATCGGCGGTTATCCGGTGACCAAACAGACTTTACCCCATATCCGCCGCGCGGTAGGTATGGTTTTTCAGAATTCGGACGATCAGTTGTTTATGCCTACCGTCTATGATGATGTAGCCTTTGGTCCCCTGAATATGGGACTGCCGCCCGCCGAAGTGGATGCCCGGGTCACAGCGGCTTTAACCACGGTGGATGCCCTTCACCTCAAGGACCGTACGCCTTACCGGCTGTCAGGCGGCCAGAAACGGTCGGTTGCCATTGCCGCCGTGCTCGCAATGGAGCCCTCTATTTTGGTTATGGACGAACCTACCGCCGGTCTTGACCCCTTGGCCCGCCGTCAGTTAATCAATCTTTTAAAAACATTTGAACATACCAAAATCATTGCCACTCACGATCTTGACCTGGTTCTGGACCTCTGCGCCCGCACTGTTGTTTTAAGTGCCGGCACCATCATCGCCGACGGCCCCACTCTGGAGATTTTCAGCAATGCAGAACTGCTACAGAGCGCCCGCCTGGAAAAACCGTTTCGCATGCAGGGGTGCCCTGTCTGCGGCTCGCAGTGATACAGTGTAAAAGCGAACTGAATTTCCGCCGGCTGAACGCCCGGACAGTCAACGCCGCCGTCCGCTTTCGGAGCCTGGCAATTGAAAAGATCCCATCTTGGAGTTTCCGACAATTCCGAAACTCTAAGATGGGATCTTTTATTCAGGTGTATACTTGACACGGCCGGCGGCAGACCCCGAACACACTGTTCATTCTGACGCCGACCGGCTATGTATACTTTATTCTTGCATTCATTATAGCATCTGTGTATACAAAAATCAATCTGAAATTTCCTGGTAAATGATAAAAATTTAACAAGCCGGCTTAGGGCTTGCTAAGACCGGCAATGGTTGCTCCGGACAAACTTGCTCCTGCTCAGTCCTGCCTATGTGATTGCGGCAAGCCCAATACTTTTTTTGGCGCAAAGCAATACAAAAAAAGGAAATCTGAAGATTAAGCGGAATACTGAGGGAAGGCTGTTTGGACAGTAGTAGCTTATCGTCATCGCCTAACAGAAAAAAATTAAAGAGGACAATATGAAAGAGTGTTGTGTTAAAATGCATCAGAAAGGAATACCTTTGCCTGAAGCCGCAGCCCTGGTACCTGTTTTAGTATGCAGGCTAAACTACGAGGGAGAACTTGTCCAGGTAAGTTATATGGACCCCTATATTGGCATAGTACCACAAAACCTTGTCGGTAAGAACTTCCGCTACCTGCCGCTTAGTCCGCAAAATTTTGAAATATGCAGCTGCCACATGAACCGGGCCTTTACGAATGCCGAAAAAGAAATCTTTCAAATCCAAACCGGTAAAAGATGCTACCACATCTCACTCCTGCCGGAAACGAACGACAGTCAGAAAACAGAGTCTTTGCTGGGTATAGTGTATGATATAACGAAAGAGCAGCGGATCATCGCCAAATTAACCGGCTGTAAAGATAAACTGGAAAGAGTGCAGCAAATTGCCAAGCTGGGGTATTATGAATGGGATCCTGGCAACAATACTCTCTTTTGGTCGGATCAGCAGTATCGCAACTTCGGACTGAACCCGCAGGCAATTGTTCCCACCCTTGACTTTTGTCGTTCACGCGTTCATCCGGAAGATATCGAGTCAATACGGGAGACAATCGCCCGAACCGCCCGGGAAACCAGCCCGGAAGTGGAATTCCGGATTATAAAGGCCGATGGTTCGATCAACTGGCTGTATGCCCGCTGCAGTTCCATAACCTGCCGCCAGGGGCAGATTGCAAAGATCATAGGCATTACACAGGATATCACAAAAAAAAAGCAATCTGAGGAAAGAATTAAAACTGCGGAAAAAGAGCTGCTGCTGCTTAACCAGCTTAAGACCCGCAGTGATTATCTAAACAGGCTGCTAACGAATGATTATCCCCTGGAATATGCAGGCAAAGCGCTGAGTGAGTTTGGCATTGAAAAGAATGCCGCCTATTGCTGTTTTGTAATTCAGGCAACAGATAAGGAAAACAATGACCCGGAGACCACTCATAGCGACGGCGATCTGGCGACGCTAAAACAGCGGGTGCTCATCTGGCTGTATAAAATATGCGGCGATAAAGTATGGAGCTTACACAATAACATTATTCTCCTGCTGCCGATCGCAGATGAGCTGCAGTTATCCAAGCAAAGCCAATTGGCTTTTGCCAGTGTGCTGGCCGGCAAAATAACCAGTCAGTTCCCTGCCCTGGAGGTCATCATCGGGATCTCAGGCACATCCCGCATTCCGTTAAACATCCGGGACGTATATGAGAAGGCTTATCGCGCCGCTATTGTTGCTGCTTCAGGGAATTTGCCGCGGCAAGCCCATTTTGATGATATCGGCCTGTATAAAATCGCTTTTCAGCTCATAAAGGATGAGAACGTTACCGCGCTTGCCAACAATACGATTGGCTGCCTGGCCGAATATGACGAACTGCGCGGCGGCAACTTGCTGCTGACTTTAAAATGTATTCTGGCCGATGAAAGTCTAAAAGCGGTTGCCAAAAAGCTCTATATCCACCATAACACCGCGATCTGGCGTAAACATCGTATCGAAGAACTCCTGGGCATGTCGTTAGACAATATGGAAACGCGGGTAACACTTACAATGCATCTAAAAGTGTGGGAATTACTGCATAAGGCCGGCTATCGGCCCTGATCCAGGCTGCGGCAGAACAAACTCAGCCCGCCTAAAAAATACGGCTTGCGCTAAGCACTGTTGCCGATAGCCGACAGAAACTATCCCTTCTGTCAGGTAACAGAGCGGTAGTTATTGTTATCAAAATACAATAACTACTATTTTTTTTTGGGACTTGACCTAATAGTATTTAGAAAGTATTTGTCCTAAAATTATGGATAAAGTAGAAAATTGGGATAACTACGAAAAAAAACCAGAAATTTGTTCAGGAGTATGGTGTAAGCGTTTATGACTTTTTCGATACACGAATTAATATTAACAAAAGACCTCCGGCCCGGTATGGTCATTGCCCAACCGGTAATCGCCGAAAACGGACAAATCCTGCTGGACCGGGGAGTAGTTCTTACAGATGATTATATAAAAAATCTCCATAATTGGGGGATTATTAGCGTCAGAGTAAAAAAATCGGAAAGATCCAGCCGATGCAGCCGGCCATTTATTAGCACTTACAAAGAAACGCTGGACTTGGTGGCGGCAACATTTACGAAAGTACAGAAATTCAAAGAAGTACCGATTGCCGAATGTAAAGAACTGGCCGAAAACTACATTGAGCTGATGATTGATGTCGAGGGCGTTCTGGACAGTCTGTACCGGGTCAAAACACACCATGCCTACACCTTCAGTCATTCTCTGAACGTTGCCATACTCACCGGTTTACTTGGCAAATGGATGGGATTCCAACGGACACAATTGAAAAACCTAATATTAGCCGGACTGCTGCACGATATCGGCAAAGCCCTGATCCCGCAGAGACTGCTCGATAAGCCGGGGCCATTGTCAGCCGAGGAAATGGAAATTGTGAAGACCCATGCCATGCAGGGCTACAATTTACTGGTTGATTGCCACGAAATTGCCAAAGAGGTGAAATTAGGAGTTTTGCAGCACCACGAAAGAGAGAATGGCAGTGGCTACCCGCTGGGCTTGAAAGGTGGCGACATAAACATCTTGGCCAAATTTGTCGCTGTTGCCGACGTATATGATGCCATGACCACCGAGCGGTCTTACCGGAAAAAGCTGCCGCCTTTCACGGCGATAAATCTGATGCTTGGCAATATGGGCAACCAGCTGGATTCCATTATCTGCTTAACCCTGTTAGCCAAGCTATGGCGCTATTTAATCGGCACCAGGGTAATATTAAGCAATGGCGAACAGGGCCAGGTGGTTCAGGTCGGTAACATCGCCAATGCCAAACCGGTCATACAATTGGCTGACGGCCGTTTGCTTGATCTCGATAACCATGAAAAAATAGCGATCGTTGCCATCCTGGAATAATCCCATTCCCACCTCCCACAAGACGCTAGCCCGCGCTGCGTATACAACGAAATTCTGCAGATTAAGCAGCATCTGGAAAGCATTTACACAGGTAATGAACTTTATTAAAGAACAGGGCTAGCACCCTATTCTTCCTTTTTAATGAAGGTTTTAATACTGGGAATAATCTCCCGGCGGTTACCGGCCTTAGCAGCCAGCTTATTATGATACATATTGGCATCAGCCAGTTTAAACGCCTCGCTCATACTGGCCCGACCGCCCGGTTCTTTGAGGGCATAGCCAACGGATAAAAACAGCAGCCTTTCCCGGTTTTGCCGGCGGAGTTCAGCTGCTTCAGCCGATATCGCCCGGGCAATATCGGCCAGCTTGGAAAGATCGGCAGCAACAAGCAATATGGCGAATTCATCCCCGCCAATCCGGGCGATAATAGCCTCTTGCGGACAAGAATAGGTAATTACGTCGGCAGCTAACCGCAAAATCCGGTCGCCGCTATGATGTCCCAACGTATCATTTATTTTTTTTAAAAAATCGAGATCGCATACCAATACTCCTGCCGGCTCAGGCAGGGCATCCAGCCGTCTCATCTCCTGCTCGAAAAAAGTACGGTTATATAGCCCGGTCAGCGAGTCATGCAGACTAATGTAATTCAGCTTCTCATTGGCGCTGACCAGTTCAGCCGTTACTGTGTTAACCAGATGGGTTAACGCCTTTAAAACGCCGGTATTCCGTTCGACGACCTTATCTATGCACAGCAATTCCGGGCGGCGGGGGGTTGCCGGCTGAGGCGCCGCCGGTACCGCCGTGCAGCTTCCCGGTGTCTCAGCTAATACGACTACCGTCATGGTGGCGTTGAGCAACTGATTGGTCCTATCTACATGGAAAAACTCGCCATGGGTAAAAAAGCCGGCAGTCGGAGCAATATTCTGCAGCGGCTCGGTTTCAATCCGGCTGGATTCCTGCAGAAACCCCCGGCGGCATTCGCAGGAATATACATAAATGCTCTGGGCCGGCTGTTGTCTGATCTGCCGGCACAGGCTGTCAACCGCCTCGGAAATGATGCCAATATGGCCAAAACTGAACCGGGCCTTTTCTCCCTCGGTCAATTCCCCGGCAAAGCCGATTGAGCCATCCTCATACCGGACATTGGGGGTTCGGGCCGTCAGTACGCCCTGCCGTTGGACAACCAGCGGATATTCGGTGACATTGGAAAAGTTTTTAATTTCGTCGAGACCCAGGTATTTGCGATAAACTTCATAGGCAGGCAGGTGATCAATGGTGTACACGCGCGTCCGGTCTGCCTTGGTGATGGTCATTGCTTTGCCAATGGGCTGCCAGCCCAGATGCGAGTAGCAATGAATTGCTAAGCTTTCGCCCGTTAACGCTACCCCGGCGATCCCGCTGTCGCTCACCTCACTGCCGCACAAGACAAAGCTGGGGGATGTGAGGGCCTGGCTGCCGGCGTACCCGCCGGCTACAGGCAGCTGAGGATAAACAGACTGCACACCCAGCAGCATCTCCTTAGCATTTACCGACAAGGCGGTAGCAAAAAGCAGCAATATTTTGGCCTGTTCACTGCCAAGCGACTCGGCGGCCTGCCGGCCCAAAGCAAAATCATCCTGCTCATTTTTGGCAATAAGTCCGGACTGCAGTGAGCAGTGTTGAAAGACGGAAAAGGCCAATACCGTTTTTAAGCCGCTGACCTGTCCGTCCATAATCTCGCCGGATGTAGTTGTGCCAATAATATGGGCATGGGGAAGCAGCCCGCTAATTTCTGCAGCTACTCCCGCCAAAAAGGCCGGTTCGCACCGAGAACTGAATAGCTGCACAAGCACAGCCGGATTAGCGGGGGAATACAAAAGACCGCGATGATTGTTAACAAAGTTGACTAAACTCTTATAGTCAGCATAGTATGTATTGATTGTTTCCACACCTCTACCCCCTTGACTAAAGCTGCAGGGCAAATGGCACTATCCGGAGCACTGGACCGGCGTGAAAAAACAGCTGTAGCGAATGGATTGTCATAATTTTAGCATTATCAGATATTTTAGTCTAGTTTTATCTGCAACTCGTCTTCTCCTGCAAAACTATTTCCTTGCAGTGGGTTCCTTCACCCCGGGACGATGCCCTATAATCCGGCAAAGACGCTACCACAAACAGCTGTTGTGATAGCGTCCTTTCGTTTTAACGGTTTTTATGTTGTTGTGCGCCCAGCTGTTAACAGTCGCGGCGTCCAGCTCACCCGCCTGCTTTGCCGGCTGCCTATAAACAGCGCTGCCCGTCACTCACCCAGGTAAGCTTTTACTACCTCGGCATTGTTGCGCAAGTTAGCACTGGAGTCATGCATGGTAATTTTGCCGGTTTTCAAGATGTAACCCCGGTCGGCTACGCTCAGGGCTTTGCTCGCGTTTTGTTCAACCATCAGCACGGTTAACCCCGCGCTGTTCAATTTTTTGACAATACTCAGGGAATGGTTAACCAGGATGGGCATCAGTCCCATGGAGATTTCATCGATTAAAAGCAGCCTGGGATTCAGCATCAGCGCCCGGGCGATAGCCAGCATCTGCTGCTCACCGCCGCTCATAGTTTTGGCCAGTTGGCTGCGCCGTTCTTTCAGCCGGGGAAACAGCTCGTAGGATTTTTCAATATTATTGGCAACAACCCGGTTATCCTTAACGCAATAGGCCCCCATCCTCAGGTTTTCCTCCACCGTCAGGTCCGGAAAAACCCGCCGTCCCTCCGGCACATAGCCAATACCGATACTGGCCCGCTCCCAGGGCGGCCGATTGATGATATCCCGGCCCTGGAAGCTGATACTGCCGGACCTGGCTTTTACCAACCCCATGATGGTTTTCATAATGGTGCTTTTGCCGGCGCCATTGGCTCCCAGAATGGTGACAAACTCACCCTCCTGGACGGCGATGGAAATATTAGCAAGCGCCTGCGACTGGCCGTAAAAGGCATTGATGTTTTCCAGCTTAAGCACAGTCATCATCCTTCCCCAGGTAAGCTTCAATTACATACGGGTTGCTCTGAATCTCCTGGGGTAACCCCTCGGCAATTTTTTCCCCGTAGCTGATTACAACCACCCGGTCACTTACCGTCATGGCAATAGACATATTATGTTCTACCAGCATAATGGTCGTTCCCTGGGCCTTAAGCTGGTTGATGATGGCAATAAACTCTTCCTCGGCGTTATTGCTCAGACCGGCGCAAGGCTCGTCCAGCAGGATTAAGAGCGGCTCCAGCGCCAGCGCCCGGGCGATCTCCAGCCGGCGCATATAGCCCAGGCTCAGATCGCCGGCCCGCCGGTGCCGCTGGGCCAGAATCCCCACCCGTTCGAGGAGCATTTCCGCTTTTTCGATATTGGCCTGCGTCCGGCTGCGGCTGAAAATACCGGTCAGCGAACTGTAGGCATTAAGTCCCATGGCCATGACGATATTATCGAGTACCGTCATATCTTTGCAGGGGTGAGATATTTGAAACGTCCGGGCCACCCGCCGCCGGGCGATCTCATGCGGCTTGAGCCCCTGAATTTCCCGTCCCTCCAGCAATATCTGTCCGTCCGTCGGCGCATACACGCCGCACACCGTGTTGAACAAGGTGGACTTGCCGGCGCCGTTGGGGCCAATGACCGCTAAGGTTTCACCTTTGTAGACATCAAAACTGACATTATTGACCGCTTTTAACCCGCCGAAGTATTTTTTGAGATTGACAATCTGCAGCATTTTTTCCCGTTCAGTGTTTTCAGTTGCCATGCCCGCTTGCGCTCCTTTCAGCCGCTCTTTGACCAAAGCCTTTAATCAACCGCCACACAAAACTGTTCTCGCCCAGCAGGCCCTCCGGCTGAAACCGCATCATCAGGACCAGCAAACCGCCGTACAGGAGCATCCGGTAGTCCGAGATAAAGCGGAATACTTCCGGCATCAGGCCTAAAATGATCGCGCCGGCAACAGCCCCTCTGATGGTGCCCATGCCGCCGATTACAATCATGGACAGAATCGAAATCGAGGTAATAAAGGCAAAGTCGGTGGAATAGATAAAGCCCATGTAATGGGCATAGACGGCGCCGGTTGCGCCGGCAATTGCGGTGCCAATGGTAAAGGCGATAACCTTAAATTTATTAACGTCAATGCCCAGGGAAGCAGCCGCCTCTTCATTATTGCGTATACCGCTGAGAGCTAAGCCCAGCCAGGAGTTTTGCATCTTAACGCACAGCAGGCACACCAGGATAATCATGATAATAATTAAGGCCAAGAAGCCCATATTGCCGAGTTCAACGCCGAAAAACGCCGGCTTTTTAACCTCCAGACCAAAAGAAGCCCCCAGATAAGGGGTATAGTGGAAAATCGCCACGGCCACAAAGTTCACGCCGATAGTGGTTACCGCCAAAAAATCGTCGCGTACCCTAAGACTGATTAACCCGAGCAATACGCCCACAACGCCGGCGGCAACGCCGGCAACCGGCAGCGCCAGCCAGAAACTAAGCCCCAGTTTTGCGGTCATAACGGCGGCCGTGTACGCTCCAATGCCGAAAAAAGCGGCATGCCCCATGGAGGGCTGACCCGCATAGCCTGTAATGACATTCAGGCTAAGGGCCAGCAAAATAAAAATGCCGATATTAATGCCGATAACTAATTCGTACATGCCAACACCCTTTTCCTCAAGATTAGGCCTTTTTGCTCATCAGCCCTTCAGGCTTAACCAGCAGAATAATAATCAGCGCAACAAACGCAATGGCATCGCGCGGCAGGAAAAAACCTATATAACCGGCTACCAGAGTCTCAACCAGCCCGATTAAGAGTGCGGCCACCACCGTACCGACCGGGCTGCCCAGACCGCCCAGCACAATGAGCGCCAGCATCTTATAGGCCGGCACATCGCCCATGGTCGGGAATACCGAATTATAAAGCATGCCCACCATAATACCGGCGGCTGCGGCAAACGAATAACCCAGGAAGAAGTTCAGCGCCACCACCTGGTTAATATTGACTCCCATCGCCTTGGCAATCTCCAGGTCCTGAGCGGTAGCCCGCCAGGCCAGGCCGATGCGCGTACGGGTCAGAATATACCATAAGAGTCCCAGGAAAACAGCCGCTAAGACAATAATCAGTATCCAGGTCGGGTTGATTGTCAGCCCTTCGCTTTTCCAGGCTGCAAACGGCAGCTGCACCTGAAATTCCCGGATACGCGGCCCGGCGATAAGTCTTAATAAGTCCTGTATGAAGATAAACAGGCCAATGCTGGCAATCAGCGGCACAATCGGCGGCCGGTTCAGCATGGGGATATAAAGAAATTTCTGGACGGCTGTGCCAAAAAAGCCGGTCAGCAAAATAGCGCCCAGGAAGGAAAGCACAATATTATCTGTGGCCATATAGAGAAACAAACCGGCATAGGCGCCAATGGCATAGGCACCGGCGCTGGCCAAGTCTAAAATTCTCAATATACCGTAGACCATGGCCGCCCCCATGGCCGTGAGCGCATAGACGCCGCCGATCACCAGACCGTTCAATACTTGCTGCACAATCATAGCTTACTGCTCCTTTTTTGAGGTTTACCGATATACTATCCAGCCTGTTTATTGGCAGAACGGGATAGAGGCAGAGCCCCTATCCCGTTTTGTAAAGCTTACTCGCTAGGCGGTGTGATAATATCCTCGTCGTTAATCTCACCGAAGTAATGGAAGTCGCCGTTTTTAACAATCTGTACCTGAACGGCCTTCTTAACTTCACCGATTTTGTTGTAGCCCTTGATCAGGCCGGTAACTGCTTCAAAATCTTTAATCTCCGACAAACCCTCGCGGATTTTATCCGGTTCGGCGCCTTTGGCTTTCATGACACTGGCCAGGACCATGAAGGCGTCATAGGTGGATGCGCCCACCATGTCCGGCTTGTGGCCATATTTCTGGTTGTAGCCGTTGATAAAGTCCTGAACGATTTTGCGGTCGCTGTCCCGGTTCATATTGGTGGTGATAATCACGCCGTCCGCGGCATCTTTGGCAACTCCCAGGAACTGCACGGTAGAGTCGGCCCCTTCGGTTCCCAGAATTTTGGCGGCAATCCCCAGTTCCTTGGCCTGACGGACGATCTGCGAGCATTCCGGCGCATAGCCGGGGATATAAATTAAATCCGGATTGAGTTGTTTGATTTTGGTCAGCACCGGCGTAAATTCCTTTTCACCGGTCGAGAAGGAATCGGTCGAAATGATTTGGGCGCCCAGTTGTTCAGCCTTTTCTTTAAAGCCGGCGGCTAAGGTTTTGCCAAAATCAATGTCCACCATCAGGATGGAAATCCGCTTGGCTTTCAGCATATCGACGGCGACCTTGGCGCCGGCGCGGCCTTGGACCGGGCCTACGAAGGACTGACGGAACATATAGTTGCCGGTTTTGGTAATGTCAGGATGCAGAGCAAACGCCGAGATCATGGGAATCTTGGCATCCTGGTAGATCTTGGCCGAGGCGCGGGTCGTGCCGCTGTAGGAACCGCTGACAACAGCGACAACCCCGTCTTTGGTGGTCAGCTTCTGGGCAATGCTCACCGCCTGTTTGCTGTCTAAGGCATCATCGTAATTTACCAGTTCCACTTTCCGCCCGTTGATGCCGCCGCTGTTATTAATGTTCTCCACCGCCAGTTTGGCGGAGTTGAGCACACTTTCCCCATCAGCGGCAGCCGGGCCGGTAACCGGCGCAAAAAAACCAATCTTGATCGGTCCCTTATTGTCGGCCTGGGTGCTTTGCGAGCCGCCGCACCCCGTTACCAGCACCGCCATGCTAACCAGGAGCGCCAGGAAAGTAAAATACCTGGAAAATGTTTTCTTGGTCACAAAATTTCCCCCTTCTGCCAATTCAGAATATTTGGTTACTATAATATTAGGCAAGGGGCGGTTAAACCCTCTGTAGCTATTTGTCATCACTAGCACAGTTTTTACTATATTGGGTATGCAATGTACAATAGGAAAAAACCCGGAACACACAACGGTTCCAGGTCCTTTTTCAGTATACTTTGCGTTATTGGGCCGGCCTACTAACCACCCTGCCGGGATTGCCGGGCTTCTGCCCGTTACCGCTTTAAACACCTTTATGCATTTTCTTAACTGTCCCCGCTGCAGACGCTGTGTTACATGTGCTGCAAAGCTGCAATGTATTCCGCAGCAAACCCGATACCAAGCAAATATTCTGCCAGCTGCCGCTGCACGTCCCCGGGAAGCTCCGGCTTGTGATAAGCGGCCAGCAGCTGATTCTGCTTGGCCGTGATTTTAGCCAGCAGCGCATCTGCCGGATCGCCCGCAACGGTTCCCCGTAAACTAATTTCCGGGATAAACGGTTCCTGCCGGCAATGCCGTAAAGTATGCGCGGCGGTAAGAAATTGGCCGGCAATACCGACTTCCTTGATTACATCCACCGCCAGCGTATTGTCATTAACCGTAACGCCTGCCAGATAACGTTTTACCATGCCGATTATCTCCAGATCGACAATAAATTTCTCGTACGACATGGCGCCATAGCCATCCATGATGCCGGCGCTTTGAAAAATGAGATTGGTATGCGCCCGGTGAGTGGCTAAATAGGTCAGCATCGCCTCATAACCGGCCTGGACGGACAGTGATTTGGCATCTGTCAGCGAACCGCCGCCGCGGCAAGGCAGTCCATAGGCTTTGGCCAACCGCGCGGCATATTCGTAGCACAAGGCTCCTTCCGGCGCGCCGATGGCAATACTGCCTGTTTTCATATCGGCGGTAGTAGTCTGTGAGCCGTAAACAACAGGGGTTCCCGCCTGCAGCATCTGCGTAACCGCAATCCCGGCTAACACTTCGGCATTGGTCAACGCAATGGTCCCCGCCAGGGTAACCGGGGCGGTGGTGCCGGCCATCGAGCAGGCGGCAATAATGACCGGCTGGGAGTATTTAACGAAAACCATCATCGTCTCCAGCATTTTCTTATCGAATTGCAGCGGCGTGTTGGTATTGACAATGGTGATCGCCCGGGGTCGCTGAGCCAGTTCTGCCTCGCCAAAGACAATCTGCAGCATATCCATTACTGCCTGGACCTCTTCCTCAGTACCGGTACCGGTGACAATTCCCTTGTCGGAATATAAGACAGTCGCATACAGCAGGATGGCTATGCAATGCTGCAGGCTCATATCGGCAGGCTGAACCAGGAAACCGCCGTTCACTTTATAAAGGTCACTTTGGTGGTATAGCTTGAGAAAATTAATATAGTCAGCCAGCGTTGCCGGCCGCTTGGACCCGTCACTCGCGGCAACGGCAGGCGACCCGCTCCCCGGGCAGCATTCCACGTGATCGCCGCCGACAACAATATCATAATTAGGATTACGCGCATAAAGCGTAAACGCCGCCGGGGCTTTACCGACCCATTCCAGCACCTGTTCCCTGGTAAAATAAGCCGTTTGCCCGCAGACCCGGACGCCCTTCTGGTGCAAAAGTTCGATAACTTGCGGATGATGGAATTTCATGCCGGTCTTCTCCAGGATTTGCATGGATGCTTCATGAATCTGCCGTAAATCATTAGCCATATGCTCTAGTTTCATGTGTACATTCCCCCTCTTCCTCGTCCCCAAACAGCGTACCGGATTTTACTGATTACAGCAGTAAAATCCGGACCGGCCGCTACTATCATTATATTGGTTCGGCTGCATTAATAACAGCCCGGCAAGCGGCTGTTTGGACAGTACGCCTTACACCATGTCCTGCAGTTTAGTAAGCTCGGCGGCCGGCATGCCGTAGCAATGCTCTTTGGCCGGGAACATACCTGTCTTAACCTCTTCTTGATACTGCTGCAGCGCTTCTAAAATAACGCTGTTCATATTTGCGTACTGCTTTACGAATTTGGGCACAAACCGGTCGAAGAAACCGAGCATGTCGTGTACGATCAACAGCTGTCCGTCGCAATGAATGCCGGCACCGATGCTGATAATAGGCACTTTGCTCTTTTCGGTAATCATCTTGGCCACTTCGGGCGGAATGGCTTCCAGTAGAATGGAGCACGCCCCGGCCGCTTCCAGCGCGGCCGCATCGGCGATAATCCGGGCGGCGGCCTCGGCCGACCGGCCCTGGGCTTTAAAACCGCCTAATGCGGCCGTGGACTGCGGCGTGAGCCCCAAATGCCCCATGACGGGAATACCGGCATTGACAATGGCCTTTACGGTTTCAGCCACGGCTGCACCGCCTTCCAGCTTAACGCCGTCCACCAGCGCTGCCTGCATGAAACGGCCTGCGTTCCGGACGGCTTCCTGCACAGATACCTGATAAGATAAAAACGGCATATCCCCGATAACAAAGGCCGTGGGCGCCCCCCGCCTGACAGCTGCGGCATGCACAACCATCATATCCATCGTGACCGGCAAGGTTCCGTCATAGCCGTAGACGGTCATTCCCAGGGAATCCCCGCACAGAATAATGTCGATCCCGGCCTTTTCCTCTAATAGCGCCATGGGGTAATCATAACCGGTAATCATGGTAATCGGCTCTTTCCTGGCCTTTTTGTCCAGCAGATAAGGAATCGTTACTTTCGCTCTTGTCATTGGTCTGCCTCCCTTGGAAAATTATTTTACATACCAGCTCCGCAAGTTCTTGCCGCCCGGCGCGGTTGGCCTGCTCATCCGAAATTAACCGGATTATCCGGGGTGCTGGCCTCACTGAGGGTTAATGCTTTTGTTTCCGGCGCCCAGGCGATAGAGACAATCGTGCCAACTACCAGTGTGCCGGTAAGCCACAGCAGCGTGTAACTCATGCCCAGGCTGGCAATACTCATCGGCAGCAAAAAGGTGCCAACCGCCGCTCCCAGCCGGCTGGCGGCGGTTGCCAGTCCCACCCCGGAAGACCGGACATCAGTGGGAAAACTTTCCGCCGGAAAAACCCCTACCAAATTGGATACGGCCGACATAACCAGGGTAAAGGCGGCAAAAGTAACCACCATCAGGGTTTTCGCGGTCGCCGGCAGCAGGCCTAAAGCCAGCAGGGAAATCGTCAGGAAAATAAACGAACTGATGAGAAAACCCCGCCGGGAAAACTGTATTGTCCACCAAATACCGCAAAGAGCGCCAATGATCAGCAGGGCATTTAACAGCATATTGGTGGTGAAATTCTCCGCTAAGCCCATTGTTTTTAGAATATCCGGCAAAAATGTATAGATGGCGAAGTAAGGAATTACCAGGCACATGAAAAAGATGCAGTTGAAAAGGGTGCGGGTGATCAGCCTGCGGTTGAACAGATCGATAAACTGGCCGCTGCCTGATACCGGCGGTTTTTCGTCCAGCACAACATTGGCCCCCAGATACTTGCTGACGATAGCCTGCGCTTCTGCCGTACGGCCCTGTTTTAATAACCAGCGGGGCGATTCCGGACTGCCGATTCTGAGAAAAATGACAAGCATCGCCAGGGGAAATGCCGATACCAGCAGCCACCGCCAGGAATCCGCCAGTGTACTTTGCAAAAACAGTCCCAGAAAACTGGCCAGAACATAACCAAAGGTCCAGATAACGCTAAAGGAACCCAGGATGGCGCCGCGATGCTTGCGCGGCAGGAATTCCGCCAGCATGGTATGGCCGACGCTGTAATCCCCGCCCAGGCCGATGCCGATTAAAACTCGTAAAATAAACAGCTGCTCCGGGGTTTGCACAAAAAACTGCAGCAGCGTGGCCGCCGCAATGAGGACAAAATTGCACATAAATATCTTTTGCCGGCCAAAGTAGTCGGAAACCCAGCCCAGTACCAGGCTGCCCAAAAACAAGCCGATTAAGGCCGAGCTGCCGATAAGGCCCTGCCAAAACGGTGAAAGTCCCATCTGGGGAGTGATTACGGTAAGGGCGATGCCGATAACGCCCAGGGAAAACCCGTCGGTAAAGTGCGCTGCAAAGGTAATTCCCGTCATTTTTAAGTGAAATCTATTTAATGGCACATCGTCAAACTTTATTACACTCTCCGTATTCATTAAATAACCTCCTCGTGTATTTTCAGGGAAACATATTGCCTTGGGCTACGCCAGCCGGCCGGATAATGTACGCTCCTGTTTGCGAACAGCAATAGTATAGATCATCCATAATTATCAGTCAATTCAGAATTTTAACATTGTACTTAGTCACCACTTATGACAAACATATCACCACCACACGCACCAAAATCAGACATGCCCGTAATAATCCCGGTGCGCTACCACCGAATAGGCATAATCCAGCAGTGTACCCCAGTCAAACACCGGCAGGTCCACAGCGCGCTGTATGGCCC
>JAEZQV010000506.1 GCA_023441125.1 Bacillota bacterium | reverse complement strand
GGTCATAACCGATAAGGTGGAGTTAAAGATCAGCGGGATGACCTGCGCCGCCTGTTCGGGCCGCATCGAAAGAAGCCTGAAAAAACTGCCGGGAGTGGTGAACGCCGTTGTCAACCTGGCGGTAGAGAAGGCTACGGTAGAGTTTTATTCCGGGGTTGTGAGTCGTGGTGATATTAAGGCAAGAATTGAAAAGGCCGGCTTTGGCGCCCATGATATCGCCGACGCCGCGCAGGCCGATAAGGAAAAGCAGACCCGCGAGGCCGAGATAAGCCGGCAGCGTTTTCGTCTGCGGGTGGCTGCCGGATTTTCCCTGCCGCTTTTACTGGCCATGGTATTGCACATGCTGGGCATCATGGGCAGCGTTGTCCACGTGCTGATGAACCCGTATCTCCAGCTGGTGCTGGCTACGCCGGTGCAGTTTATTGCCGGCTGGCAGTTTTACCGCAGTGCCTTTACCGTACTCAAAAATGGCGGCGCCAACATGGATGTGCTGGTGGCGCTCGGGACATCGGCCGCCTACTTTTACAGCATTGCCAATGTAGTGCGGCACGAACCGGATTTGTATTTTGAAACCTCGGCGATCTTAATTACGTTGATTATTCTGGGGAAATTGCTGGAAGCCACAGCCAAGGGGCGTACTTCGGAAGCCATTAAGGCGCTTATCGGCCTGCAGGCCAAGACGGCCAGAGTAGTACGCGCCGGCGAGGAACAGGATATTCCGGTCGAAGATGTTGCCGTCGGGGATCTGGTAGTCGTGCGCCCGGGGGAGAAGGTGCCGGTAGACGGTGTTATTGCCGAAGGTACATCCACCGTCGACGAGTCCATGCTCACCGGCGAAAGCCTGCCGGTTGACAAAAAGGCCGGCGATACGGTGGTGGGTGCCACTATTAACAAATTCGGCACTTTTAAATTTACCGCCACGAAAGTCGGCAAAGATACGGCGTTGGCGCAGATTGTGCGCATTGTTGAGGAAGCGCAGGGCTCCAAGGCGCCGATTCAGCGTTTCGCTGATGTGGTGTCCGGTTATTTCGTGCCGGTCGTAGTCGCGCTGGCGCTGGTAACCTTTGCGGCCTGGTATATCTTTTTGGATCCGGGCAATTTCTCCCGGGCTCTGGTGAATTTTACCGCGGTGCTGGTCATCGCCTGCCCGTGTGCGCTGGGCTTGGCCACACCGACTTCCATTATGGTGGGGACGGGTAAAGGCGCTGAAAACGGCATTCTGATCAAAGGGGCGGAGCATTTGGAAAATGCTCACCGGCTGACGACCATCGTGCTTGATAAAACCGGCACCATTACCAAGGGAGAACCGGAGGTAACCGATATTATCCCTCTGGCCGGCTTGGCGGAAGCCGAGCTGGTACGGCTGGCGGCCAGCGCCGAAAAAAATTCGGAGCACCCGCTGGCGCAGGCGATTGTTAAATATGGTCAAAAACAGGGGAGTGGCATAACCGATCCCGCTGCGTTTGCCGCCATTCCCGGGCATGGGGTGGAGGTTACCGTTGACGGGCGGGCCATCTTAGTGGGGACCCGTAAGCTCATGCAGGATAATAACATTGATTTTGCCGGTGCCGTAGCCGACATTGAGCAATTGGAACTGCAGGGCAAAACGGTTATGCTGTTTGCCCTGCAGGGCCGGCTGAGCGGACTGATTGCCGTGGCTGATACCGTTAAGGAGCATTCGGCGCAAGCCGTGGCTGCCCTGCAGAAGATGGGGATCGAGGTCTGGATGATAACCGGTGATAACTCCCGGACCGCTCAGGCCATCGCCCGGACCGTGGGCATTACTCATGTCCTGGCGGAGGTACTGCCGGAACATAAGGCCGAACAGGTCGAGGCGCTGAAAAAACAAGGCAAGGTCGTGGCGATGGTTGGCGACGGTATTAATGACGCGCCGGCGCTGGCTACCGCCGATGTCGGCTTTGCCATCGGCACCGGTACAGATGTGGCCATTGAGGCCGCCGATATTACCCTGATGCGGGGCGATCTGACCGGTATTGTTGCCGCTATCCGTTTAAGCAAGGCTACGATGCGGAATATCAAGCAAAATCTGTTCTGGGCATTGGTCTATAACTCGCTGGGCATTCCGATTGCGGCCCTGGGCTTTTTATCGCCTGTTCTGGCCGGCACGGCTATGGCTTTCAGTTCGGTTTCGGTAGTAACCAATGCGCTCAGGCTGAAACGGTTTGATCCCTATAAAGATATTGCGGCCTAACAAGCCGGTGGGAAGGGAGGTGACGGTATGAGTCAGGCCCAGGAAACCATCTTGAAAATCGAAGGCATGTCCTGCGGGCATTGCAAGATGAGTGTTGAGAAAGCGCTCCAGGGTGTTCCCGGCGTAGTAAGCGCCAGCGTTGACCTGGAAAAAAAGCAAGCGGTTGTAACCGGTACGGCGAAACAGGCTGACCTGGTGAAAGCGGTCGAAGACATCGGCTTTGACGTAGTTTGATGCAGAAGTTAACAAGCGCGAAACCGGCAACGCGGTTTCGCGCTTTTAACTGTTATCTTAATCGGTGATTCAAGACTTCCGCCTCTATAGGCGGCGTCAGTTCTGCTGAAACGAGGTCACTCTTGGGGGGATTTTTCGGCAATTTTGCCGCAGTCGCCGCTCATGCGGGATACTACCAGCATGGATAGCAGCACGGCAACCAGCGTGCCGGCAACGGAGGCCGGGGTCACGTATTGTCCGGGCAAATATTCGTAGAGGCCGAACAAGCCAAACAGGATGAAAATAACGGCGGCAAACCACTTCACGACCCGCTCGGGAATTTTTTTGCCGAGCACAATGCCAATCATAATACCGATGCCGTCGGCAATCATCATGCCGGTTGTCGTTCCCAGCCAGACAGGCAGAATGGTATTAAACTGGGCCGCCAGCGCAATCGTGGCCAGTTGGGTTTTATCGCCCATTTCGGCAATGAAGAAAGCAATGGCCACCGTCCAAAATGGGTTGTATCTACAGCCTTTATCTTCTCCGTTAAGCTCATCACCCCGGATTGTCCATAAGCCGAAAATGATAAAAGATATGGCCGCTGCGATCTGGATATAGTTCATCGGGATGAAATGAGTCAGATAACTGCCGACGATGACGGCAAACAGGTGATTTAGGATTGTGGCGACGAGTACGCCCCACATTACCGTCTGCCACTTGAACCGGGTGGCAAAGGCCATGGCTAAGAGCTGGGTTTTGTCACCCATCTCGGCCAGAATTACAAAAATGAGCGAAGTTACAAATGCAGTCATGAAAAATCCTCCTTGGGTATAATATATAAAAAACGAGACCTATAGTATGACATAGTGTGCCATACTAAAGGTCTCGCTAATTGACAATTGCCAACAACAGAGCCAGATGATTGCTCATCAGCATGTTGACTCTGTTCGGGAGCTACTCCCCTTTAGGAGTATGATGTTTGTCTACTAGTTTATAACAGCTGACTATAATTGTCAATATGCCGGATGATGTTTTGTTTACTGCAAAAATAAGCTGCTTGACAATCGTTTCCTATTTAGGTATCATGTATACAGTAACTTTACAACTTTATAGCTTGCTCTTATCCAGAGAGGTCGAGGGACTGGCCCGATGACACCCGGCAACCGGCGCAACTGCGCAGTGGTGCTAATTCCAGCAGGAATCAGCAGAATTCCTGGGAGATGAGAGGGGATTGACCATACAGACTATGCCCCCTCTTAGCGAGGGGGTTTTTCACATTATTTAAAATAGTAAGGAGGGGAAACATTATGGTTGTAACCTTTTTTCCGGGGTTTAAGTGGCGGCCGCAGCTCAAGCAGGTCCAGGTTGCCAGTCCGGAGAATCCACTCCATTTACAACGGGGCGGCTGTCTGACTGACATTACGGTAGCCTATGAAACCTATGGCCA